>CAZZGS010000315.1:0-5662 GCA_964653845.1 uncultured Bryobacter sp. | reverse complement strand
GGTATGGGATGCCTCGCCTGGCGCCGTCTCGGCGACCATTGCACTTCGAGTGCTTGGAGGCTTGACGCCCTTAGGCATGCTTTATGCGGCAAAGTTTATCTTTGACATCATCGTTTCGACCACCCGCGGTCAACTCGTCGATTCAAACGAATTGTGGTTTTGGGTTTCGATCGAATTCGCGCTTGCCGCGCTAGCGCAATTAATCGGCCGAGGCGTCGACTTTTTCGACACTCTTGTTGCAGATCGCTTCAGCCTAAGTCTTGGTTTGAAGATTATGCGTCATGCCGCAACGCTCGACTTACAGAGTTTTGAGGATCCCCAGTTTAACGACCGCCTGGAGCGCGCGCGGGCGCAATCGACAGACCGGATGGGCATGTTGACCTCCGCTGGGTGGTTATTGCAGCGAATCGTTATGCTGATCAGTTTGGGGGCGACCATCATGTATTACTCGCCATGGCTTTTACTCGTGCTGCTGATCTCCGTCTTGCCAGCCTTCCTGGTAGAGAGCCACTTCGCGTTTCTTGGCTATTCACAGGCCCACGAGATGACGCCCGTTCGAAGATCGCTCGACTATTTTTTGTCGCTTGGAAGTGGTAGAGAGGCGGCGAAAGAGGTAAAGATATTCGCACTTGCGCCGCACCTCGAAAGCAAATATGTCGATTTGGCAGGGCAACTAATTGAAAAGAACCGGAAACTGGCTGCGAGGCGTCTGCTTTGGGGAGGGATTTTTGCAATAGTTGCATCGTTGGGTTACTACGGAAGCTACGCTTATCTTACGCGCGAGGCGTTTCTTCAGCGAATTAGCGTCGGCACTTTCACGTTATTAGTCGGAGCGGTGTCTGGGGCTAACGGTCATCTACAAATGATCTTTTCATTGTTTTCCGACGTTGCCGATCAATCTCTCTTCCTGCGAGACTTGATCCTCTTTTTCCGCGAAGAGCCGAGCATCCGGTCTCCCCAGAAGGCATTGATGCCACCACGCCCCATCCAAAGCGGCATTGAGTTTGAAAACGTCACCTTCCAATATCCTGGCACCGAGAAGCCGATCTTCAGTGATTTGAGTTTCCGTCTCTCTAAGGGTCAGCGTGTCGCGCTGGTTGGAGAAAACGGCGAAGGCAAGACGACTGTCGTGAAATTGATGGCAAGGTTGTATGATCCTTCGGCTGGACGCATCCTGCTGGACGGTCGGGATTTGAAAGAGTACGATGTCGACGAATTGCGTAAAGAGATCGGCGTGATTTTTCAGGACTTTATTCGCTACGATCTCACTGCCCGCGAGAACATCGCAGCGGGAGACATGGCGAAATTGAACGACGATGAGGCTATCTGGGAAGCGTCGCGCAAGGGTAACGCTCTGGAATTACTCGAGAACTTTCCTACTCGCCTCGATCAAATGCTGGGCCGTCGTTTTGAAGGCGGGCTTGACTTATCGGGCGGGGAATGGCAACGAGTAGCGCTGGCCCGCGCATTTTTGCGCGACGCGCAAATCTTGATTCTCGATGAGCCAACTGCGGCGCTGGATCCTATGGCGGAGCATGAGGTGTTTCAAAAGTTTGCCGATTTGACGCAAGACCGATTGTCACTGTTCATTTCGCATCGATTTTCGACGGTACGCACGGCCGACCGGATTCTTCTTCTTTCGCAAGGAAGGATAGCCGAGGACGGTACGCACGAGACCTTGATTGAGGCCGGGGGAATGTACGCTCGGCTTTTCGATGTGCAGGCATCGAGCTATCGCTGAGGCGGCGCAACGAGCGAATGTTGGCAGAGAAGATAACGACACACTAACCATCCTCAATTGGATCGTCACTCCACCAGTTCAGGTGAGCCGCGTTAGGACGGGGTTTATTGCTGGTCTCAAGAAATACGTTGGCCGGGGCAGCAGGTGAACTGCAGGGATAGGATACACTTTCGTGAAGGACTAATATGCGCGCACTTGTTTCTCTATTCATTCTCTCTTTGGGCCTGAGTCAGGCTCAGAATGCAGTACAGGTTTCGAATTATCTTTTTCAGGGCACACTAAACCCACAACGCGCCGGGAGTGCTCCCCTGGCCGCATCCAACGCGAGCGGCAACAATCGCTTCATCACCGATTCAGTATTCGGCCAGACTCGCACGGTCTATGACATACAAGGGGCGCGCAGTCCGCTGTCTGCGCAGGGCGGACTCACTTATCAGGCCAAAGACAAGGTGCCCCGCGACAACTACTCGATGGAGTTCGTTTTTGCCATGAGCGCCGGCAGCACGGGCTGGCGGCGGATTTACAACTGCGTGAACCGGACTCGCTCAGAAGGCCTTGCTCTGGACCCTTCGGGGTTTCTGGTCTACTTTTCAGGCATCAGCAGCACGGCTAATGACAGGCTCGCGGCAGGCACTTACTACCACGTCGTCATGGTGAAAAAGCCCGGCGAAGTGCTGCTCTATCTCAACGGTGCCCTGGTAGCATCCCGCGCAGGGGGCACTCTGCTCGGTGTCATGGATGCCGCAGTTAATCCTGAACAGTTGGTTCAGCTATTCCTTAGTAACGATGTTTTTGAATGGGCTCCTGCGCGCATTGCCCTGTTTCGAGCCTATGCCGGGGCTCTCTCAGCCGCCGAAGTAAGGGAAATTTCTGGCAGTCCGTTTACCTCGACAGTAGGGCTGCCTCGGCCCGGCTTCCAAAGCTCTGGCATTGTAAACAGCGCTTCTTTTTCTCCAAACAATGCGATCACGCCGGGCGGTTTCTTCACGATCTTCGGCACCGATCTCGGCGACGATTTCGGAGACTGGGGTCAGTCTTTTGTGAACAACACGGCACCGCGCCGCCTTAACAATGTCCGCGTGCTTGTGAACGACCAGGAAGCCTTTATCGCCTTCACCAGCTCGGCTCAGATCAACGCAATCGCGCCTGATAATATCCCCGAAGGTCCGGTAACAGTTAGGGTGGAATACAGTAACCTCCGCAGTACCGTTGTACCGGCACAATCACGCCGGATTAATCCTGCCACCTTCCGCTTTACGCCGCAGGATAGCCGTTATCTGGCGGCCACGGCCAATGATGGCAGTGCATATATTGGGCCAGCGAACCTCTTCGGTACTAACGGTCAGCTCAGTGGCCTCGCGCTGCGTCCCGCCCGTCCTGGCGAATTCGTTGTTCTTTATGGCACCGGTCTCGGGCCTACAACTCCCCCGGTTCCCGCCGGTCAAATTCCGCCTGTCCGCAATGGCGGCCATCCGATCGCCAGTTCTTCCGCGATCCAACTCACTCTGAATGGCCAGACCACTACGGTTGTTCCCGCCTACTCCGGACTCTCCGGCTTTCCAGGGCTGCATCAGTTGGTGTTCCAGGTGCCGAACATTCCAAGTGGCGACTATGAAACCGTCCTCGTTGTGAACGGGCTATCTTCGCCTTCGGGAACCTTTCTGCCGATTGGCCAATAAGGAGAGCGCGAGCGCGGGCTGGGCTACTGGAAGCCGCTCTCCTCCTTCACTTGACGCGTACTGAAGTCAAGGTGGAGTAATGTGGACAGGCCAGGGCCGGGAGAGGTGGCATTCTTGTCGCCGTGGTGGATGGCGGCGAGTATTTCACTTTTGCCATCAGGGCTAGGGCCGCGATCTTCGAGATCGTAGTCCGCGGGGTTCCAGCTTTTGCTTCGTTTGAGATAGGCGTGAGCGGCGGCATTGAGGTCTCTGGCTTCGACGATTAAAACCCGGCGAAGGGCGGCGTTGGTGCTGCGGACGTCGTTGGATTGCCAGCCGTCGCCAGAGTGATACCCGCGATCACGGCGCCAGAGAATTTCCATTTGAGCGCCGCTGCGCTTGGTCCAGACGAGACGGAAGTATAGGTATTGGCGCCAGGAATGGGTGTAGCCCGTCATGAAGTTCATTGCAAACGGCGTGGGCCAGCTCATATAGCTTTGTTCGGTTGTGTAAGTTACGGTATCGCCTGGATCTGAAATGAATTCGAATTCGGGGAGACCGTTGAAGTGCACCTCCGGGGTCGCCGGGCCCGCATGGAAGATTGCACCTTTGTAAGTGAATACGGCCCGTTTGTTGGCGCCGAGGCGGATGTCGAGACCGGAGGGCAGGGATTGATCGACCAATATGTCGTGGCTGATCTCGCCGAAGAAGAGGGAGTTACCTGTGAAGTTCAGTTTGGAGACGGGGACATGAGTGAGGCGGAGGGTGGAAATACGGTCGAGAAGCGCGATCACTGGGCGGGCCGCGAACAGCCAGGCGAGCAGGGCGGCGATGGCGGCGAGGCTATAGAACAGAACACTGCGCACGATTCACTGTAGCGCGGGAAGGCAGCGGATTTGCCGAGCGCCCCCCCCCAATATCCCTCAAACTCCAAATGCCCTGCCCAACGCGATAGGAACAATTTCCGTGGCGAACATTGCATAGCTCGAAGCTTTTGGAATGGCATTGGCGACGCTGCCAACTACGAGCAAGCCCATCTGGTTGCGGCTGGTATTACCGATGACAACGCTAGCCCTTTGCAAGCCGTTCTGCTCGATCCGCCTTAATCTTTAGCGGCTCGTCATCGTGAGCCATAATGGTCCAGCGGTCGCCCGAACGCAGCCTTAACGTATCAACCGCCTTTTTACCCCCAGTGACGCGGACGGAATTGCCATACTCCCGGCCATCGGCAGGCGGACGGTAGCGTAGATAAATGATCGTGTTGCGGATCGTCTTATTTCGATCCGAAGTCGATTGGAAATCGCCACAGGCGACCGCACTTTCCGCCGGCGCACCCTTGGGCCGGCAAAACTGCCCCACCCGATGAACAGTTGCTTCCACCTCGGTGTAGTTCAGGGCATTATTGATACTTAAAAAAGCGATCATCTTCACACAAGCCAATATCGTAACTCCACTCACCATCAAACGGCCCATGGATAACGCGCGCAACATACGGTATTGGTCGTACGCGTTACCACATCGCTTTTACCTGCCCTGGTGAAAATAAATCCGGAAATGGAATAGCCGAGCGCACTCCATTTCCGTCCATTTGAGCGACTCTGTAGATTCAGCAATCCCTCACCGTAGTATTGACCAGCGGAGGTCATCTGGTGCTTGACGGTCAACCGGCGGCGTCATTTTTCCATGTGTTTTGCACACCTTTAAGAATGATAAGGCCAACCATCACGATCGCAGCAACCGCGATTCGTTCCGATGCAACTTTCAGGTTTGTTTGGCCGTAAATCCATCCGCCAGTCACGGCCAGAAAACCAACCAGGTAGATAGCAAAAGAAATAGAACTCCTATATGGTGCTTTGTCTTCCGCTTACGATCTGAATCACAAACATGATAAGCGCCACCACCAATAAGAGGTGAATCAAGCTCCCCGCCAAGCTCAAACTGAAGCCCAATAACCAGAACACCAACAGAACCATAGCAAGTTTCCAAAGCATAATTTCTCCTTGATCTGTCAATTTCAGACCACTCTAAATACATGCAGTTCAACAGCCAATCGGCAAAAAGTCGCAAAGTGCTACGCAGCCAAAGATTTAGCTAAGATACCCCGACGGCTTTTTTTTCATTGGAGTGGACGCGGGTTGGGATTGCCTTGCTCCATGCATCCTCCCGTCCGCTACTAAAGTCGGCTCTGAGCGAGAATGTGAAGTGCAGGCCCATTTTGTGGGGCTTAATGAATGAAGGCGGCATTGCTGAGAATTCAAAAGCC
>CAZZGS010000314.1:0-5669 GCA_964653845.1 uncultured Bryobacter sp. | reverse complement strand
CCCCGTGGGTGGATGTGCAGAAGAACAAGATGCCGGATTGGGTGGCACCGCTTGCACCGAGATTGGTGGATTTGCCGGCCGGAGCAGGGAACCCCATTGACCGCTTTCTCGGCAGCCCCGCTAAAGGCTTGGCAGTGGATTCAACCTTTGCTCGCCGGGCGTTTCTTGACCTTTGGGGAATTACGCCGAGCCCGCAAGACCTCGATCGTTTTGAAGCCGAACCAAGCGTGGCAAAGCGAGAGCGGCTGATCGAGCGCCTGCTTGGCGATGAGCGACGCTACACCGGGCACTGGATCAGTTGGTGGAACGATTTGTTGCGCAACGATATTGGGGTTGTTTATCACGGCGACCGGAAGTCGATCACGCCCTGGCTGGAGCGGGCGTTGCGGACGAATCTCCCGTATGACGAGATGGTTCGTGAGTTGCTGAACCCGATTGGTGGCGAATCGGCTGAAGGCTTTCTGATTGGGGTGAATTGGAGAGGGGAAGTGAATGCGAGCCAGACTCCTTACATGCAGGCTTCGCAGAATACGGCGCAGATTTTTCTTGGCATCAATCTGAAGTGTGCCAGTTGCCATGACAGCTTCATCAACAAGTACAAGCTCAAGGAAGCCTACGGATTGGCCGCCATGTTCTCGCAGGAGAGCAAACTGGAGTTGGTACGTTGCGACAACAAGATGGGCGTGTATCAGGAGCCGGAATTCCTCTGGCCGGAACTGGGCAAGATTCCCAGCGGCGCGAGCACTAGCGAGCGCCGCCTATACGCGTCGAGGCTCTTTACGCATCCCCAGAATGGGCGCCTGGCACGAACGATCGTAAATCGTTATTGGCAGCGCTTGATGGGCAAAGGATTGGTCGAATCGGTTGACGACATGGACGCGAAGCCATCGAATCCCGATCTGCTGGATTGGCTGGCAGCGGATTTCGCCGCACACGGATACGACCTCAAATATCTATTGAAGCTCCTGATGAGTTCTGAGGCCTACCAGCGCCTTGATGCTGCGCCGAGAAGGATCAGCGCCGAGCAGTTTAGCGATACCCTGAGTGCCATTACTGGGGAGTGGAGATTCCTGCAGACCAGCAATTCTGATCGCGCTTTGCTGGGCCGCGATTGGCAATTCAAGAGCAATCCGCTCGGGAGAGCATTGGGCCGCCCCATTCGGGATCAGGTCTATACCACCCGAAATGAAGATGCCACTACTTTTCAAGCATTGGAACTTGCCAACGGATCGACTTTGGCCAAGATGATCCATCGGGGGGTGATGCGACTGATGGATGAGTTGCCTCCGGCTCCAGAGAGCCTTTTCGATTCCTTTGCGATGCGCAACGGCGAGAAGGTTGTCGAGTTCCCGGTGAAAGGTCTGAAGCAAGTTTTTCTGCTGACCGAAGATGCCGGCACATACGACCTGGACAAGGCAGAGGTAGGTTGGGCCGATCTCACCCTGAGTGGCCCGGCAGGAACAAAGGTATTGGAAGTTGGACGCTTGCGGACAAAGATTGGCTCTCGCCGCGTCTATGAAGTCGATCCTGGTTTCGATACGCTTCGGGCCAAGGTATGGATCAGTGATGCATCCAAGGCGAGCGACATCAATACTTCCGTTCGATTCTTCGCCTTCGGCTCTGAACCCGATCCGACAAGACTGGTAAAGGTAGCCGGTGAGAACCCCTGGCCAGCGCCTCCAAAGCTAAGCAGCGTTGATCAGACAGTAGATTATTTCTGGCGAGGACTGCTCAGCCGGCGTCCAACAGAACAGGAGCGGCTTACGGCCCGCAAGCTTTTCCCCAACGGCAAGCTGCAGCGTGAAGGTACAGAAGACTTATTGTGGAGTTTGTTGATGCATCCGGAGTTTCAGTTCACATGGTAAATCGTCGCGATTGGATGAAAGCGGCCACAATGGCTGCATTAGGCGCTGGAGAGGCGAGGCTGATTGCTGCGCCTCAGAATCCATCGGCTAAGGCGGACTCGGTAATCCTCCTCTGGATGGCCGGAGGCATGGCTCAGACCGAGACCTTTGATCCGAAGCGTTACACACCCTATGAGTCGGGTCTTCGCAGCGACAAAGTTCTGTCTACCTTTCCGTCGATCCCGACAGTATTGGATGGAGTGTCTTTGTCGAAAGGCCTCGAAAGAACGGCAAAGGTGCTGAATCGCGGAACGTTATTGAGATCGCATCGCGTTGGCGACTTAGGCTTCATTTTGCACTCGCGCCACCAGTTTCATTGGCACACCGGATACGAACCACCACAGAGCGTCGCAGTGCCTCATATGGGTTCGTTTATTAGCAGGACGCTGGGCCCCAAGAACCCGGATATTCCTGCCTTCATTGATATTGGACAGAACCTGGAGATCGGTGGCGAAAGCGATAGCCTGAAGGCTTTTCATACCGCAGGATTTCTTGGCAGCGAGCACTCGCCCTTTCTGATTACGGATCCCAAAGACGCGGTTGCCTCCACACAGCCTAGCGAATTTCTTGGCATGAGTCGCTTTCAGAATCGCTACCAGGTTTATCGCGATCTCATTTCCAAGTCTCCACTGCGGGAGAATGGCAGTGCTTTTCAAAAGGAGAGTCTGGCCAGGAGCTTTGAGAATGGTCAGAGGCTCTTGACCTCACCGGCCGCAAAGGCTTTTGATCTCAACCTCGAGAAGCCCGAAGTCGCGGCAAAGTATGGCGATAGCAAATTTGGGCAGGGTTGTCTTCTGGCGCGAAGGCTGGTCGAAGCAGGTGCTCGTTTTATCGAAGTAACTACCGAGTACATTCCATTTCGCTTCTGGGATACGCATGAGAATGGGCATTCCCGGGCTGAGGGGATGAAGGCAATGATCGACGGGCCGATCTCACAGTTGGTGCTCGATCTCGAAGAGCGAGGGTTGCTCGACCGCACTTTGATTGTGCTGGCAACCGAGTTTGGGCGCGACATGATGATGGAAGGCAAGCCCGAGAATCCTGTCAAAAATCAGGTGACGGTGCCAGATGTGATGACCGAGCCAAAGCATTATGGAATGCACAGGCACTTCACCGAAGCATCGAGTGTTCTGCTCTTCGGTGGGGGGATTGCGAAGGGTAAAGTGTTTGGTGAGACGGCGCCTGAGCGGCCCTGCCGCATCTTGAAAGACCCAGTCACGATTACAGACCTGCATGCTACGATTTACAGTCTAATGGGGATAGCTCCCGACACGGCTTATGAAGTAGAGCGAAGACCGGTCTATGCAACTAAGGACGGGAAGGGAAAGGCCGTTTCCGGCTTGATGGCCTAGCCAAGCAGAATCCTAACAAAATAGCCATAATATATGGATGCGAGCGCTGTATCTTTTTTGCTTCTCGGCCTTCATCTTGCTGGGCCAAACCACCAAACAAAGCCCGGCGGATAAATTCCGCCAACTGGAAGAAATCCTTCCCACGCCGAATGAATACCGGGCTGCCTCAGGCGCTCCCGGTCATCGGTATTGGCAACAAAAAGTCGACTACAACATCAAGGTTGAAATCGACGATCTGAACCAGCGTTGCATTGGTTCGGAGACGGTCACCTACAAGAACAATTCTCCCGACACCCTGACCTATCTCTGGCTGCAACTCGATCAGAACATTTTTGAACCTGGCAGCGATTCCAATCTGACGATGACCGCTCCGGACATGACGAAGCTTTCCTATGCTCAGGCTCTGTCTCTGATGCGGGATCCCTTTCCTGGTGGTTATCGCGTGGCTAGCGTCAAGGACGGGGCTGGCGCCGCTCTTTCTTTCACCGTCGTCAAGACGATGATGCGTATTGATTTAAAGAAGCCTCTCGCCTCTGGGGAATCCACCACCTTCTCTGTGGATTGGAGCTTCAACATCGTAAACGCCAAAAAGCTGCGTGCCCGGAGCGGTTACGAATACTTCACCGAAGACAAAAACTACATCTATGAGATGGCGCAGTGGTTTCCCAGGCTCGCTGCTTATTACGACGTCTACGGCTGGCAACACAAACAGTTTCTGGGCTCTGGCGAATTCACACTTGAGTTCGGCGACTACAAGGTAGCAATCACTGTTCCCGACGACCACATCGTCGCTTCCTCCGGCGTGTTACAGAATCCCGTACAGGTTTTGACGCAAGCCCAGAGGGCTCGTCTGGCAGAAGCCGTCACGGCCAAGAAGCCTCTCAAGATTGTCACTGAAGCCGAGGCTACGGCCAATGAGAAGAATCAACCTAAAAGCAAGAAAACCTGGATCTACCATGCCGACAATGTCCGGGACTTTGCCTTTGCCGCTTCCCGCAAGTTTATTTGGGATGCGCAAGGCCATACATCGGGTACGCAGAAGGTGCTCGCGATGAGCTACTACCCGAAGGAAGGGAATCCTCTCTGGGAGCGTTACTCGACAGCAGCAGTGATCCACACGCTGAATGTTTATTCAAAGTATTCGTTCGACTATCCCTATCCAATCGCTATCTCGGTCAACGGACCTATCGGCGGCATGGAATACCCAATGATCTGCTTCAACGGTCCGCGGCCTCAGAAGGACAAGACCTATTCCTCAAGGACGAAGTATGGTTTGATCAGTGTCGTAATCCACGAAGTAGGTCACAATTATTTTCCAATGATTGTGAATACCGATGAGCGGCAATGGACCTGGATTGATGAGGGCATCAATACTTTCCTACAGTCACTGGCCGAAGCCGAGTGGGAAGAAAATTACCCATCCACCCGGGGTGAGCCTAAATTCATTACCGGCTATATGAGCAGCGATACGCACGATTCGATCATGACGAACTCAGAAAGCGTGATCAACCTTGGGGCCAATGCTTATGCCAAGACAGCCACAGGATTGAACATCCTGCGCGAGACGATTCTCGGCCGCGAACTATTTGACTTCGCCTTCCGTGAATACTCGCGCCGATGGAAGTTTAAGCGACCGACGCCTTCAGATCTATTCCGCACCATGGAAGATGCCTCTGGCATTGACCTTGACTGATTCTGGCGCGGTTGGTTCTACTCGGTCGATCATACCGATATTGCGATCGAGAAGGTCAGGCAGTTCTCGCTCGACACGAAGAACCCTGAAGTAGAGAAACAGATCAGCCGCGCAAAAAAGGCCGAGGAACCGACGACGCTTTCTACTGCGAGAAACAAGGCGCTGCCCAAGCTGGTAGATGCCGATCCCGAGCTGAAAGATTTCTATAACAGCTACGATCCTTTGAACGTGACCGAGAAGGACAAGCAGGATTACCAGAAGATGCTTGGGGGGTTGGAGGAAGATGAGAAGCTCGCACTCAAGGGCGGGGCCAATTTCTACCTCGTCGACCTCAAGAACATCGGTGGTTTGGTGATGCCGGTCATTCTTGAAATCGAATACTCAGACGGCAAGAAGGAAGAGCTGCGGATTCCAGCAGAGATCTGGCGTCGTAACAACGTCAAGATTTCGAAGCTGCTCGTGACGCCGCGCGAGATCAAGAGCATCACGCTTGATCCTCACCTCGAAACGGCCGACACGGATCTGTCCAACAATTCCTGGCCAGCCAAGCCCGTGAAAACCCCATTCCAGCTATTCAAGGAAAAGGACCCGCCCAATCCAATGCAACTCGATAAGAAGGGCGCTCCGAAGACCACTACCGATCAGGGACAGCCTTAAGATGCTGCTGGAGCTTGGGCTCGCGTTCTTTTGGCATGGCGTGCACATGTGCACGGCCACTGT
>CAZZGS010000313.1:2516-5684 GCA_964653845.1 uncultured Bryobacter sp. | reverse complement strand
GCGCCTCCAGCCAGGGAGCCATGGTCGGCAAAGTCTGATCTCGCCGAATCAAATCCGCCACATCAGGATAGCCGGCCTGGAATGCATCATTCAGTCCATCTATGAAAATTGGATAGCAAAGGCGTAGCCTTCAGAACTGCAAACAGTTCCGCGATCTTTGTCGCCGAAAGCCCGCTCATCTCAAGTGCGACTTCCCGAACTGTCCTACCCGACTCATACGCTTCTTTTGCGATGGCGGCAGCCCTGTCATAGCCAATTTCAGGCGTCAGAAATGTTGCCATCGCTAGTGACTGTTCCACCAACCCACTGGCTCTTTCCGGATCTGCCGATATCAGCCCAATACAAAGCGTCGCGAAATTGCTGGAACTGGTAGCCAACAATGAAATAGAATCCAACAGATTAAAAGCGATCAGCGGCATCATCGCATTCAATTCGAAGTTCCCTGAAGCGCAGGCCCAGGTGATTGCCGCATCATGGCCAATGATCTGAGCACAGACCATAAGCACGCTCTCCGCAATCACCGGGTTCACCTTGCCGGGCATAATACTGGAGCCTGGTTGCAATGCCTGCAGGTGGATCTCCCCAAGCCCACCCCGGGGGCCCGATCCCATCCATCGAACATCATTGGCAATCTTGGTAAGCACAACTGCGTATGTCTTGAGCGCCCCACTCAGAAACAGCACAGCGTCTTTGGCCGCCTGGGCTTCAAAATGATTGCGAGCCTCCCGCAGCGGCAGCCCCGTGCGCTCCGCGATCAACGCAATACTTCTAGCGGCAAAGCCCTTCGGTGCGTTGACTCCTGTACCGATTGCAGTCCCCCCAAGCGGAACTTCGTATATACCCTCCAACGCCAGCATCAAGCGTTCGGCGCTTGCCCTCACCTGATGCGCGTAGCCACTGAACTCTTCACCCAACCTCATCGGAGTGGCATCCTGCAAATGGGTTCGTCCAATCTTGATTACGTCCCAGAACTCAAGGGATTTGATTTCCAGACCGGACCGCAGCAACTCCATACTCGGAATCAACTCATCCCGGATCGCTAGAGCTGCGGCAATATGAATAGCCGAAGGAATGACATCGTTACTCGACTGACTGCGATTAACATCGTCGTTTGGGTGCGCCTTGGACAGCCGTGCGATAACCTCATTGGCGTTCATGTTTGTGGAAGTTCCGCTACCCGTTTGAAACACGTCGACGACAAACTCTTCGAAGTGCAGCCCGCTTGCGATGCGGTCTGAGACTTCGGCAATGCGTGCCGCCAAATCCGCTGGAAGCACTCCAAGCTCTCCATTCGCTCTAGCCGCGCAAGCTTTGATCAGCCCAATCGCCTGAATGAAATTTCGCTGGAACCGATACTCGCTGATGCGGAAATTCTCGACCGCTCTTTGCGTCTGCGCGCCATAGAGGGCATCGGAGGGCACCCGCACTTCGCCCATGGAGTCGCGCTCGCACCTGCCGTCTGGCTGTTCCACTCCCAGCGTCCACGGTGGAGGGTCTGATGCGGGAAACGATCCCTCCGAGGCCACATCCACAGCATCGTCCATCCACATCACAAGGCATTCTCCTTGCGTCCGCCCACTTCTTTCAACTTCATCAAATCAAGATCTGCACGTGCCTCGCCATTCACACATTAAACACGAAATCCACTTTTCGTGAGCGCAGCTTCAATTTCAAGAAGAAAAGAATGACCATATGCAGTCAGTTGACAATAAAGTGGTCAAAACTATGAATCCAACAATTTCACCGTCTAATTGCCAGCCCTGTCCGAAACGAAGCAATCGCCTCCGCCGTCCGCAACACCCGCCCATAAATAAGCAACCGCATCAAATGCGGATCCAACCGCAGCTTGGGCCCACCATTGAGCGAATGCAACTGCGGATGAAACCGCCCCCACCCAAACTGCTTCTGTTCCAGCCCGTCGTTAAATTTCCCGTCCACGACAAACGAGATCACATTCGGCCCTCCATCCACTACAATCACGGCATGGTGTAACTTCCCTGCCGTCAACACCCCTTCATCTGACGACCACCGGTTCTGCGTCCGCCCGTCATGCACAGTAATCTCAAGACTATTCCCGCGAGCAGTCCGAATAGCAAAACCTCTTCCACCAGAATCCGGATTATCCACCAAAGTCAGCCCAGCCGCAGTATTCTCCAACCGGAAGAACAGATCAAACGAAACCCCAGCCCTCGTATGATCGGTACCATAATCCGCCCTGCGAGACCGCTTCACAAACAAAGGAAACTCCGGTGCCGCAACACTAGCAACCTTCCCGTCATCCACCCGCAACAACACTCCCTCAGACGAGCCAGCCGGCTGCCACAAACCCTCAATCAAACGGCGGTCCATCTTGTGAACCCGCGCAACATCCTTCTGCGTCTCCGTCAGATAATACTCCCCACCCTCCTCAACAAGATCCGGATAACTCATCCGCACCATCGGGTCATCGTCATACAAACCAATCTCCGGCTCAGACCATTGAATAACTTTCCCCTTGGGCGAATCCGCCTCCACCCCGCCAGACAGCCAAACCGGATTGCGATCGTTATAAGCAATCGTGCGCTGCTGCGGATGCTCGCGAATAAACCGCCCTCCGTGATTATGAAACCAGTAAAGATACTTACCGTTCTCGCACCGCCACGCAAAATTCGCCGCCCTCGGATGCTTCATCAACCTCCCACTGGCATACCGCATGTACTGGGAAGGCTCCCAGCTCCGCCCGTCATCGCGACTATAAGTACAAGCCGAATACCCGTCAATCGTGCGAAACACACAAAAGATAGACCCATCGCTCATCACTGAAAACGACTGCTCCTCCGCAATCGTCCCGCCACCCACAGGCGTCCGAATCCCGATCTCTCCTTCAGGCAAAGTCGACCAAGTAATCTTGCCAGCATCCCGCTCAGTTAGGATGTTAGAACTCCGCAACAGCACCCCTTCGCTCGAAGTAAAGAATCCATCCCCAAATCCGCCCACCTTATGCAGCGGCACATACCCCGCCCCTTTATGAGCAAACGCCTTCCCCACCGTCCAGAAGAATTTGATCTTCCCCCCATAAGCATTCTTCCGGTCAATCTCAAAATCCCGCTGCGGAATCTCATACCGCAGCGTCGACCAGGAACGCCCATGATCATCGCTGTACTTGAAAACAAAATGCCCCAGACTATC
>CAZZGS010000313.1:0-2506 GCA_964653845.1 uncultured Bryobacter sp. | reverse complement strand
AGACTATCCACCCGCTTCACCAATCCATCCTTATAAGTAGGCTTATCCCCAATCACCTCGCGAATGTTATCGGTGTTGTGGTTATAGAAAACAAACACGCGTCCCGACGGCGCCTTCAACATAACGGCGTACGAAGCCTCCGGCCCCTTGGCCGGCTCAACATCAACAGCCTTCTCCCAAGTCTTCCCGCGATCCGTACTCCGCATGCTAACCACATGCTGTCCGCCCTCCCCTTCATGCCCACTCCCTGTGGTGATCACACAAAGCCAGGCCCCATCGTTCGTCTTCACAACATAAGGCTGGTCCGCATAATACTCATCGGGAATCACACTTCCCCGCCCAATCTCACGAGGATCGGAACTGGCCTCCTGCGCAAACGCAAAGCCAGGAATAAGGAAAAACGCACGTCGGTTCATAAATTTTAAAAAAGTACTTTCAGGCTGAATTGTATCTGTCGCTCACCAGTGGCTGCATTGATCACGCCGAAGGTCGCAGTCCCAAGCCCTTGCCCAGGCCGGAAGAAATACGGCGTATTGCTGAGATTGAATGCCTCCGCACGAAACAGCAACGAGAACGGCTCACGAATCAGGAAATTCTTCTGCACCGCAAGATCATAGCTCCTGCGTCCTGGCCCACGAACATCCGGCAGCGTACGCGATACATTGCCAAAGGTAAAAGGCTCAGGCACAGTAAATTGTGAAATGTCGAAGTAGCGGGTAAGTCTGCTCTGCACCACTCCCTCAAGCTCAGCAGACCGGCCAGTCGAATTCGGCCGCAACACTCCACCACCCACCCCGCTATTACCAGTCGAAGTCAATGCCAGAGGGAAGCCCGTCGTAAACGTAGCCGCCCCAACAAGTGACCAGCCACCAGCCAGAATCTGCGCGGCCGCAGGTGCAGAAGCGAAATACTTCCGTCCCTTTCCAAATGGCAACTCAACCGTGTGGCTCAACACCAGCCGTTGCGACACATCGCCTTCGGACACACCACGTTCAGCGGCAAGGTTATAAACGTTTTGCACTGGCGGAACAAAAGCGCTCTCGCCGAAAATGCGTCCGGAGCCGTTATCGATCAACTTTGACTTTGTATAGGTCATTAAAAAGTTATACCCTCGGGCAAAGCGTTTCTCCGCCCGCATTTGAAACGCATGATAAGAAGACGAGCCCATGTTCTGCGATACCGCTGGGTTGTTCGTAGACACTGCTCCATACTGCGGATAGGGCCGAAGTAACTGACTCTGCGCAACCGTTCGCTGTGCCAGAATCCCTGTATTCGTAAGCCCGAAAAATGGATTAGGGACTTGCGCGCTCAACCGTGCCCCCAGCGATTGGTATATCGGATTGAGCTGATTGAAGTTGAGACCGATCGGAATCCTCACACCCCGATTTCCTGCATAACTAGCTTCAACCAGCAAGCCTCCCCAGATCTGATTCTGTAGCGTAAAGTTCCACTGCTGGTTATAGTTGTTCGACTTGTTGCCCCGATCCATAATCACAACACCCAGCCCGGTTTGAAGCCGGTCCGCTAGCGTCGCTGGCGGTATAAAAATCCCATTGGGATATGGGTTATCCAAAGTATTTAACGGCGTCACACCATCGATGCTCGATACCCAAGGCGTCGTCACATCCGAGCCTGGAGTTCCAAACCCGGCGCCACTCGTCGTTCCAAAACGAGGAGCGTAGAATATCCCATAACCCGCCCGAACCACAGCCTTGCTGCCAATCCGGTAAGCCAACCCTACGCGAGGCCCAAAGTTCAATGGCGCACCTTCATACTGTCCACGCGGAACGCCATTCTGACCTGCAAATTTGAGCGTACCCTTCAAACCCGGAAGCTCCGGCACGTTCACTGGATAAGGTGCGGTGAAATCGAAATTGGCGAAGCGGTTATAGCGCTCCGTGCGCGGCTGATCATACTCATAGCGAACCCCGACGTTGATCGTCAACCGCTTGAACTTAATATCGTCATTCACAAAAAATGCATAGTACATGTTACGAATCGCCAGAGCCGGAACACGCTGAATTGATCCGTTGCCAAAGCCCGACAAAAGCGAAGCGAGCCCATCCCCCGCAGTCAGGGTCGCTCGTAATGGATCCGGCCCCTGCGTCTGTCCTAAACCGAAGCTGTAGCTTCCAGCCGAAGCCCCCGCCTGGAACGGAGTCTGGTTATACAGTCTCACGTCGCCGCCATAGACGATCGTGTGTCGCCCATGCATTTCGGTCTGCTCGCCTACCAGCGTATAGACTTCGTTGCCACGCCGGATACGGTCGCCTACCGGAGGCCCAAGCTGCGCATAGTTAGCGATAGCGACTGTCGGAAATATTTGATCTTGGGCACCCGCCGCGACGTTAGCCGAAAACCCAAGCTCGGCAAGACTTACCTTCCCATCAGCCAACGGAATCCGCCCTTCCACTCGGCGAGTCGCACCCACGCGTAAGTTCAATATGCGAGTCGGCGACAACACCGAAGTCATGTTGATCACCCCATTCCACACACGATTTACGGT
>CAZZGS010000312.1:0-5690 GCA_964653845.1 uncultured Bryobacter sp. | reverse complement strand
GTTTGAAAGGGGGATTTTAGAAACGGGCGGGCGTCAGCTTGTACCGCGCTAAAATCCTACCAATGAAACGACGTACCGCGCTTGGTTTGCTTGCTGGTGGATTTTCGTTGCAGGCTCAGGAATCGAAATGCCGGATTGAGGCATTGGAGTTGTGGGAGTACCAGGGGACGCGGGAGGCTGAGCGTGGGGTGAACGGCCAGTATCAGGTGCAGCCGCTTCATGCTTATGATGCTTACCGGCCTAAGGAGTATCGGGATGGGCCTGTTGTTGAGAAGGGGCCTCAGAAGACTTCGGCGATTTATTTGAAATTGAAGGCTAGTGGCGGGGTTGAGGGGTTGTATGGGCCGGTGGATCGTGAGGCGGCGATCGTGATAGACCAGCAGATCCGGGCCTTTTTGATAGGTAAGGATGCGCTGGCCGGGGATGTGGCATGGGATCAGTTGTGGCGGTTGAACCGGCACGGGCGTAGCGGGATCTTCATGATGGCGATCAGCGCGGTGGATAATGCGCTGTGGGATCTGCGGGGACGGTATTTTCAGGCTCCGGTGTATCGATTGCTGGGTGGGCCGTCGCGAAACTCGGTTGAAGTTTATGGGAGTTGTCTTGGGTCGTCGCTTGAGCCAGCTAAGGTAGCGGCGCGGGCCAAAGAGTTGCTAGCACAGGGGTTTCGGAATCAGAAATGGTTTTTGGCTGATGGGCCGGGATCTGGGTCTGCCGGATTTGCGCGGAATGTGCGTGTTGCGCAGATATTGCGGGAGAGCCTTGGGAGTGGCGGGGGGATGATGTTTGACGTGTTTAACGGCTGGGATTTGCCTTATGCGTTGCAGTGGTGCAAGGACGTGGAGGGGCTGCGGCCGAGGTGGCTGGAGGAGCCTTTTTCGAGTGAGAAGGTGGATGCATATGCGCGGTTGAGTGCGTCGACATCTGTGCCGATTGCTACGGGGGAGCATTTTTATGGGCGGTGGGAGGTGCATCAGTTTTTGAAGGCCGATGCTGTGAGGGTTGTGCAAGCAGACCCGGAATGGTGTGGCGGGGTGAGTGAGTTGAAGAAGATTTGTACGCTTGCCAGCATCTACGATGTGCCGGTAATTCCGCATGGACACAATCTTCACGCGGCTGTACATGTTGTTGCGAGTGAATCACCGACGACTTGCCCGCTGAGTGAATACTTAGTACTCAAGATGGCTTCGTACTATCACTTCGATACTAACTCGTTGATTCCAAAAAACGGACGAATTAACCTTTCTGAGCGGCCTGGATTTGGAATGGAGATTTCGAGGGAGCGAGTAGAAAAAAGCAAACTTTTGTCGTGGAACCCCTAAAGCTAATGTAATGTTGTGCCGATATCGGTGACATGCCCACAGTGGATGTGTCAATGAAATCAGAAATCCAAATGCGCCCGAAACGCGGCATACGCAATCGAGCAGGAAATCGCAGAGGGAATGTGATGCTCGAGTTTGCGCTTTGTTATTTACCTTTACTGGGGATGTGTTTTGGCATCATTGACGTTTCATTTGTTGTGTTTTTGAAGAGCATGCTGCAGAGCGGGGTGCGCGATAGTGTTCGCTTCGGAATTACCTACAGCACAAGCATCAATGGTACGAGTTGCGGAACGATGACGTTATGTATGAAGAAAGTTGTGCAAGATGTGTCGTTGGGTTTCTTGAATTCAAGCAATTCGAATCTGGTTCAAGTGAATTATTATGCTCCGACGAATTTGACGACGCCGATTACATCGGCTGATTGCGACCCGAATGGATCGAGGACGATGCCTGGGGATACGCAAGTGCCAGCGCGACAGTTAAAGTGGGTGAATCAACCTGGCAATTTGATTGAAGTTCGAGTGGTGGACTTTCCGTGGAACTGGATTGTGCCGATTCCGGGGCTCCTGAATTCGCCCTCAACCAAGATGAGCGCAAGTGCGGCCGACGTATTGCAGGGACTGCCTGTTGGCACGGTTACGCCCCCTTCACCCTAAAGGAGATTTTCAGAATGCCATATCAAGTACAAGAAGAGCGAAGACGGAAACAGAGTGGTAGCACTATTGTTGAATTGGCGTTGGTTACGCCATTTCTGATGCTTTTGCTGACGGGTTCTTTCACGGTTGGGATGAGCCTTAACCGCGCTATTCAAGCGAGCAACGTTTTGCGAAATGCGAACGTGTTGATGAGCCGGAAGGTGGATTTATCGAGGTCTGAGAATCAGTTGATGCTGATCCGGTCCGCTTCAGGATTGGGAATGAACATCAGTGGTTCGCACACACCAAATCCAAGTGGCAAAGGCGCGCTTGTCCTGTCGAAGGTAATTCGGGTTGGCCCTGTGCAGTGTTCGGTGGGGATCTCTGGTTGGAATGGGACCCAGGCAACTTGTCCGAATTTCGGAGAGTATGTCATTGCGCAGAGAATCAAAATTGCAAATACTACGCGCTGGGGAAGTGCAATTGGAAATCCCACGAGTGCGTTGGCGAGTGATGGAAGCGTGAGTGACGCCGATATCGCCACTGTTACAACGAATCGGGCAATCGGATTTCCGCAATTGTCGACAGGTACAGGGATTGTTTATATGGATAACGATACCTTCGCCTATATTGGCGAGATCTTTGTCGACGTAAGTGAGTTGAACTTTCTTCCGTACGTGTCGGCGCCGGAAATCAAGATGATGAATATCAGCTGAGTGATTGATTGAGGAGGAGAGAGAGAAATGAAACCTATTGGACTGAATCCGAATCGAAAACCGCGGGAACGTGGCATCGCCATATTGTTGACTGCATTGATGTCATTTTCCCTAATTGGAACTGTTGGACTATCGGTAGACGCGGGATTGGCGTATCTGGTGAAGGGCCGTTTAATGGCAGCGGTAGATGCGGCGTCGCTTGGCGCCGCTCGAGGACTGAATCTAGGCTCAGATGTGGCTGCGGCCAATGCGGCGGCGACAGCTAGCGCCACAAGATTCTTTAACGCCAATTTTCCATCTAACTATATGGGGACAGATCCTGCTGCGACAACGGTAGTCCCAACATTTACGCTGGTCACCGCGAACGGCAATCCGACTGGAGTTCTCAAAGTGGATGTGGTGGGTACTGTGACTGCTCCGACCTATTTCATGAAGATGTTCAGCATGAATGCGATGCGCGTGACGGCCACCGGGACTGCAACGAGACGGACACTTGTGATGGTACTGATTCTGGACGTTTCAGGGTCGATGGGAACGAGGGCTGCCGCCGGAGTGATTCCAACGACGGTAAACAGTACGACGAGTTCGTGTGATGCGATGGTTTACGCCTCATCGAAGTTCCTTGACTATTTCAGCTCATACGATTACGTAGGCGCGGTTACATTCAGCACGAGCTCCAGAACGGTTTACGCTCCTAGTAGAGACTATAAACGGTCGGATGCGGCGGGGTTGAATTCTGTCCTCAGGAATATTAGTTGTGGCGGAAATACAAATACAGCTCCGTCGATCAATATGGCGTGGGCGGCGATTCGTAACGTTGGGTTGAAGCTGGCGATGAATGAGATTCTACTATTTACGGATGGCATGCCAAACGTGATTACGGGGAATTTTCCGTTGAGGACACAGCGCGATACACGGTTGGGTATAGGAGCACAATATGGGTTAGTAGGTGCAAATGTATTGGTGGTCCCCCCAACTGATATAGCAGCGAATACCAATTTGTTCTACAAGGATTCGAATAACCCATTTAGTCCAACGACCTATAATTCGAGTCCAAACATTACGCCAACGTTGAATGCGCCCTATAGCGCCGCTCAACAGTTACAGATCAATGCTGGTGTTCTTCCGAGATATGGCGACTTCAGATTCTTGCCACTCACTGCTGCTCAGTTCACTCGCTATACGACTCTTAGCGGGTCCGGTACTGCTACCACTGCCGCTAATATAAACTTGAGAAATTCGTTTGGTTGGTATCTAGGTTCCGCTGCTGGGCCTTACGTGAAGAGATGGACCCAAGACGCTGCGGTGCCGGCGATGAACTTTTTCAATTGCACAAATACGAACACGAACGTTGCGACGGCCAATCGAGGCGTGACGTACATGTGTGTGGATATGCCAGTGACTGCCTTGACCACGACCCCGGCCACTATGTATGGTGGAATTTCACAAAGCTCAAATCCTTCATATCATCCGAGGTTTGGGCCGAGAGGAAATTTTTGGGTTCCTCCTTATACAGGAGAGACTGTTGGTGGGGTTGCTGCAGGTTTCATGAGAATGTCTACGAATGGATCTACCGCGAATAGTTCTACGATCGCTCATGTGCCTGATCTGGACGGCAAGGGGAATTCAAACTACGGGTTTCGTGAGGACTGGGTCTACAACGTGAATCAGGGTTGTGCCCCCAACGGAACAACATTGCCCATGGGCGCAACCGATCTTTGTAAGAGTCGTGGAGGTTTGTGGGCGAATTTTATGCCCTCTGGACTTGGAACCAATAAATTCACGGCGGGCCCATATATCGACAGGCTTAGGGCGGATCTTCCCAATGTGTACCCTGCGGCGGGTATGAATAGCGCTGTGGATGCTGCCTTGAGGACGAAATCGGATCTGGAGTACAACATTCGTTTCGACTGTGTCTACCTGGTTGGGACTGAAGACAACGTCGACCGCGAGTTCTTGCAGATTATTGCCAATGTGCAGGTATTCAAGCCCACGATCTTCGATGGGGCCAATGCGCCGGCGCAAGGGACCAATACTCGCTACAACGCGGATCTCCAGGAAGGCTTGTGGTATTACACTACGAATCCTGCGGATTTGGCGAACTTGTTTGCTCAAATCGCAGGATCGCTGCTTCGACTGAGCGCGTAGTGGCATGATGGTCTGGTAGCGAACTGGACCATGCATCGACGCAGCTTTTTACAGACAACACTGACAGGATTGGCGGCAACTACGGTTGCCGCCAATTCTCGTCCTAAAGAACTCAAGACTGAGATCGCCATTATTGGCGGGAGTACCGGGGGCTGCGCGGCTGCTCTTGGGGCTTTGCGAGAAGGCCGGCGAGTTGTGATGACTGAGGAATGCCGGTGGGTCGGCGGGCAATTGACCTCACAACTAGTTCCACCGGATGAGCATCCCTGGATGGAGATGTTTGGGGGGACTCGGTCTTATCGGAATTATCGAGAGGCTGTTCGGGGGTATTACCGGAGTCATTTTTCTTTGACGGAAGAGGCTCGAACGCAGACGCCGTTTAATCCGGGTGGGGGTTCGGTGAGCGGGATGACGCATGAGCCTAAGGTTTCACTGGCTGTGATTGAGTGGTTGCTTGCGCCTTATGTGTCCAGTGGACAGTTGACGCTGCTGACGGAGTTTCGTCCGGTTGCGGTGACCGTGGGTGGGGACCGGATATTGGCTGTGACGGTCGAGCACATGCTGGAGAAGCACCGGATTACGATTGCGGCTCCGTATTTTGTGGATGCTACCGAGCAGGGGGATTTGTTGCCGCTGGCGAAGTGTGAGTTTGTAACTGGGGCTGAGAGCCGGGGGCAGACGGGTGATCCTAGTGCGCCATCTGCGCCGCAGCCGGAGAATATTCAGTCTTTTACTGTGTGCTTTGCGATGGATTACCGGGATGGCGAGAATCATGTGATTTCGAAGCCGGAAGATTACGCGTTTTGGCGAGACTATGTGCCGACGATGAAGCCGGCTTGGCCGGGCAAGCTGCTGGCCTGGCATATGAG
>CAZZGS010000311.1:2200-5706 GCA_964653845.1 uncultured Bryobacter sp. | reverse complement strand
CTCCGACGACCGCGCAGACTGCCCGAAAAGGGCGTTTGAATTTCCTATACTCGGCGACGGCGGGCGGGATCGCCACCGCGCGCGATTTTTCCGCCACCTTCGCAGCCCGCGGCTTTGCGGTCTGCAGCGGTCTCGCCAGCGGCATCGATACCGCGGCCCATCAGGGTGCCTTGCAAGCCAAAGGCGTCACCGTGGCGGTACTGGGTACCGGCCTGGATACGGTGTATCCGGCCCGAAACGCCGGGCTCGCGAGTAGCATCGTGCTCAACCGCGGTGCCCTGGTGAGCGAATTCCCACCAAGAACGCCGGCCAGGCGCGAGAACTTTCCTCGCCGCAATCGCATCATCAGCGGATTGTCGCTGGGAACGCTGGTCATCGAAGCCAGTCTGGGCAGCGGCTCACTGATCACGGCACGGATTGCGGCGGAGCAGGGGCGCGAGGTGTTCGCCATTCCCGGATCGATACACAACCCGCTGGCCAAGGGTTGCCATCAGTTGTTGCGCGAGGGCGCCAAGCTGGTAGAAACCGCCCAGGACGTGATCGACGAACTGGCGCCGTTGCTACAGCAATGGCGCGAGAGTCTGGACGTACTTGCCGATACGCCAGTGCGACCGGACTCCGGTCGCCCGGCGGCAGCGGCGGTGCTGGAGTCCGGGGATATTGATTACACCAATCTGCGCAAGGCCCTGGGCTTTGATCCGGTCCGTATGGACGCACTGGTCGAACGCACCGGATTGACCGTCCCGGTGCTTTCCAGCATGCTGCTGCGCATGGAATTGGAGGGGGAAGTAGTCACGAATCCCGGCGGTATCTATAGCCGCTGCCTCGGACAAGGATGATGAAAGAGAACATATTGGACGTGCTGCTGTACCTGTTCGAGAACCTCATGATCGAGGATCCGGATGGCGATCAGGATCGCGATTCGCTCCAGAGTTCCCTGCTCGATGTCGGATTCTCGCCACAGGAAATCAGCAAGGCCTTTGCCTGGTTGGATGGTTTGGCCGAGCTGCGCCCAGCCTGCGAGCCGCGCACGCTTGATGCTGGCGGCCCGATCCGAGTACTGGCACCCCAGGAACTGGCCAAACTCGATACCGAGGCCCAAGGTTTTCTGATGTACCTGGAGCAGCAGGGCGTGCTCTCTCCCGCCCAACGCGAACTGGTTCTGGACCGCGTCATCGCCCTCGATATCGAGGAAGTCGACGTCGACGAAATCAAATGGGTGATCCTGATGGTGCTGTTCAATCAGCCCGACCAGGAAGAAGCCTATTCCTGGCTCGAAAACCTGATGTTCGAGCACAGCGAGTCGGTGAATTAGGAGCCGAACGGCGCAAGTCGCCGCGGATGCCGAGATCAACAGCGCCGAGTACCACTCGGCTCTGAGGCTATGTGCCTCACCCTCTCGGTGCGACTAAAGGTCTCAGGAGCGCTGACGGCGGGACGCTGACTCGCTTTGCATCACCTGCCAGCACCCCGCGCCGAAAAGGCGCCGGTTTTGATCGCCGCTTACAGTGCATACAGCGCGCCGCGATCTCTCTGTGGGACCAGCTCGATACCGCTTGGGGCAGCATTCGCACCGCCGGGGGAATCCTCAGCTCCCGATGCGCATCCACCAGATGTCTGTACGCACCAACAAGCGAAGCCGACAAGGGATCGTCGACTCTGAACCATCAGTCAATAGGGGATTTCGTCGCAACACGGCGGCTGATTCGTACCCAACCTTATCACGCGCATGGTTTGAGACAGAACGAACCCCCCTATGAGCGTAGTCGACACCTAGAGCGGATTTTTCGCACAGGTGGAACTGCTTTTGCGTGACTTTCGCGATGTCTATACCCAGGAAGTTGGCGCCGATGAGGTTGGGTACGAATCAGGCAACGGCGTGGCGCCGGCACGGCGAGAACGTATCGAATTGACACTGAAATGCTAGCCATTGTATCGTCGCCCCGCTCCATTCCCCAAAACTGACCCAATCGACAGCTCACCACTATGAATTCCCTTCGTTTCGCCCAGATCTTGTGATTCCTCCTGCTTTTGGCATCAGTGTTCGGTAATACGGCACAAGCCCAAGTATCCACAACCTTCAGCCTCACGAGTAACGATTCGCCGTTCAAAAGATGGTACGTCCCTCAGACCGAGCGCCCGCCGGGCACGACCACTCAATGGATGAGCTTTTGGGTGTACTCCTCAAGCTTCTTCAGAAACGCAACCCGGGCCCATTTCGCTATTGGTGTGCGCGGAGGATTGACGCCGACGTCAGTGAGTGGAAGAGGTATTACGCTCGGCCATACTGAGGAAGTGTACAAAGAGGGGGATAACGTAAATTATGGGTGCGCAGATTACTTGCCGTTACCCGAGGGTTCTCGACCAGGAATGTCTCAAATCGAATCATTTTTCCCCGGTGGTAATAGGCTATTTCCGACCACATGCCGACCTTTCGCAGGTTACAAGGACGGAACATGGTACCGTGTCACCATACACGCGAACGACACTAATTGGATTGCGTATTGGATAGACGACGCGAAAGGAGATCGTATCGACGCCGGACATGAGCCAGCCGTTCCGGACTTCAACAGTCCCTTTAATCTGAGCCTGACCGGATTGTTCATTGTCTATTCCGGTGACGGCGGGGCTGCTTATCGCGGTCCGTGGAAAATGCGGTTCGACGGTATTCGGACCGGTTGGTTTTAGTTAAACAATGTTAGGGATCTGAAACTTTTGTATCCGGGTCCGGCGCAACGCTGGACTCGGAGTTACGACGTTTCTTGCTGATTGCTTTTTACACAGACCTTTGAAACCAAATAATGTGGCCTTTGCTTTCCTTCCTCATAAATCGCCGCCAGATACTCGCATATCACCCCGAAACCTAAGAGTTGTAGCGCGGTGCTTCCAAGGATCAACAAGATCACAGTCGGGAATCCCTCCGCTGCACGACCTGTAAATTTCAAGTACAAAGTTTGGGCAGCAAGGACCATGACGACAAGCGCCACAGCGGCACCCAGCGTCGCCAGCCAACGTAGCGGTCGCGCGCTAAATGAGACTATTGCCCTCATTGCGAATTGCAGGAGTTGACGAGTAGTAAAGTTGGAGTGGGCGCGAGTTCCGGTTTGCGGCGCGAACTCAACGTCGACCTGCAAGTAACCAAGCGAGCGCGAGAGACCGCGGAAAAAGCGCACCCGTTCGGGGAAGCGTAAGAGGCTGTTCGCAACTGAGCGGTCAAACAGTTTATAGTCACTGTCTCGCTCTAAATCCATGCCGGTTGCACGGCGGAACATCGCGTAAAACAGGAGCGCGCCAAGATGTCGGTGAAATGCCGCCTGCTGACGTCTTTGTTTGACGGCATTGACCACTGGAGCACCTGCCTGCCATAACTCAAACATGGGTGCGATCAACTCTGGCGGATGCTGAAGATCCGCATCCATGACTATAATTGCCGCGCCTTCAGCATGCTGAAGGCCCGCGAGAATCGCGGCCTCCTTACCAAAATTGCGTGAAAGTGAAAAGCCACG
>CAZZGS010000311.1:0-2190 GCA_964653845.1 uncultured Bryobacter sp. | reverse complement strand
CATCGTCAATCACAATAATCTCTGATTGAACCTCAAGTAAGCGAAGCTGGGCCGCTATTTTCTGGAGCGCTTGCACCAAGCCCGCGCCCTCGTTGTAGCAAGGCAACACCACTGAAAGCGAGATGGCGTTCATTTGCTCGCGGAGTCGATGGATACGATATTTATCCAATTCTGGTCATTTGTGGTGATGAGCAATTCAATTTCCTGGGGATCATTGGATCGTGGTGGCGAGAATGCGCTCAAGAAAACATCTTTATAGATCGGCGTAAGGCGTCGCTCGTTTAGACTAGCCTGAATGTCGATCAGAGTTATCCCTGGCGTCATTTTCGAAACAATCAGCACCGAACCCGCTTGCACCGATATTCGCCACGCTCGGGTCGTCGCCGGATGATTTGGTTCTGGCCGTATCGGATAGACCCTTGGATCTGAGACAGCCTGCTGAGTCGTCGAGAAAACGGTCTGTGCTCTATAGATTCCTAGACTTCCTATGACCACTTCCGGTCTTTGTGTTAGCTGTCTGTACAAGGACCGCGGGAGGCCGACCAAGTTCACGTCCGTGTTACCACCGAGTATTGGGCGACGCTCCGGGCATGCCCAGCGCATAGCAAGCGATCCCTGATCATCCACAATAGTTGCAAGCGCGCCATGTAGTGACAGATCTCCGGGGAAGGAGCAAAGGCTCATGCTGAGTTCGGACCAGTCATGCGTACTGAGCCATGGCCCCAACGAGGGGCCGCGGACCCCACGTGCGTTTCGTACATCAAGCACTTCAACGGGAAAGTGTCCTTCTCCAAGTCCGAGATGTCGAAGGATTCCGACTGTCTGAGTACTGGCAAGCACGCCAACCAATGCCGCAATTATCACGAAGTTAAGCTTGGAAACAACCCAGCCATACGCTACGCAAGCGCAATAGCTCAGAGTCAGAACATGCATGAAGTACCAAGGAGTATTCGGACGCGCACTGAACACTAAGGCTGCTGTGAGCACGAGATTGAGTACAAGAAGTATTGCGCGTCTATCCCCCGCGACACAATGAACTAGGGTGATGGCAATCCCAATTGATGCCAGGCACAGTGTTCCATACGCAAGCCAGCTACCGGCAAGCTCCCACCCGAGTACGGCAAGTGTAGTCAGCGGCCCGCCGAGGACAAAGCCCATGATCGCGTCAGTCCAGCCCGCAAGGCTATGTCCGCTACCTTCCACGACAACGGTGCTTCCCATTGGCAGCACCGAACTCCAACCTGATTGATGTACGGCAATTACGGCAGGCAAGAGTGGCAGCAGCCCAACCACTATGGCGGCAAGCGCAAGACGCCAGCGCCGATATTGAATGACGTTTGCGGCACATGCATACAACGGGATAATGATCAGTACAATCGAACTTGGGTGCGCGTGAACGGCCAAGCTCGACGCTGCTGCGACGGCTATCAATTGCGCTGGATGACCTGTGCTGCGATAGCGCGCTGCGGACCAGAAACATAACAACACTAATGCGGGAACGAGCATAGGCGTAGTAGTGTTCAGGAAGTCGATTCCTGACCATCCAGGCAGCGCGAGCGTCGTGGCAAAGAAAAGTCCAAATCGGCGATTTAGCAATTCCTTTCCAAGCGAAAATGCCAAGTAGTACTTGGAGCCAGCCAGAATTCCCATGAATACTGGTAGATAGGCGACAGGCATTCCCAACGTCAAGGGCACCGACTGTACGTAATACCAAACCGGGCCCAAATGGAAACGACTCGCGAAAACAGGCCCGATCAACGGAAAGTTTTCCCCGCGTGCGATCCCTAGGGCGATTCCCATGTCGCGTATGCCGTCCACAAAGGGCAGCGCGTACACGAACGGCAGGCAATACAACAAATACAAACCTGTCAACCACACCCAATCGCTGATGCGCGACAATTCCGTACCGATTTCGTTCTTGGCTGGCGCTCGCAAGTCTTCGTCCTTCAGTTAGTTCGGTCGGTTTTGTCCATTTGCGAACGACTCGGAATTCCGCGGTATCTGCGTGTTGCGGCGAGCGCTCAGTGGGATCCATACGTTAACCTGATTAGCGCCATCTCTCAGAAAGCAAAAGCTGGGTTACGTAGCCGCTTCGCCGTCCACGTCGAGCACTTGATGGCGTCGGCAATCAGTTGGGGCACCAAGGTGGCGAGGTTGAAGCGGCGATTGAAGCGCCACATGGCCTCACTC
>CAZZGS010000310.1:0-5708 GCA_964653845.1 uncultured Bryobacter sp. | reverse complement strand
CTGGCGCAAACGACTATTTCTCCAAGCCCTGGGACAACGAAAAGCTGCTCATCGAGATCGAGCGCATGATTGCCCAAAGCCACCTCCTCCGCGAAAACGTCGAACTCAAGCGCGCACTCAAACAGCGCTACAGCTTCGCCAACATCGTTGGCAAAAGCGAGCGCATGCTCAAGCTCCTCGATATGGTCGCCCAGGTTGCCCCCAGTCGCGCCAACGTCCTCATCAGTGGAGAGTCCGGCACCGGCCGCGAGCTGATCGCCAAGTCGATCCATGCCAATTCCGCCCGTGCCGAGCGTGCCTTCATCACTGTGAACACCAGCTTGATGCCCGCCGACGTGCTCGAGAACGCCCTCTTCGGATCAAAGAAACCTTATCTCGAACTGGCCAACGGCGGCACCCTCTTTTTTGACGAGGTCACTGCCCTCACCCCTGACATGCAGGCAGCCCTCTTGCGTGCAATTCAGGAACGCGAATTCGTCTCGCCCTCCTCCGGCAATGTCATTCCTCTAGATATTAGGGTCTTTGCCGCTACCTCCGGTGACCTCCGCAAGTCGGTTGAAGATGGCAAATTCCGTGACGATCTCTACTACCGCCTCAATGTCGTAAATCTCGCCATCCCCGCACTTCGCGAACGCAAAGAAGACATCCCGCTCCTGATCGAGCACTTCGCAACTGTCTATTCGCGTGAGAACGGCAAACTGCTTTCCCCCTTTGGCAAGAGCGAACTCCGCTTCGACAGTGAAGCCCTTCAGATCCTGATGGATCATGCTTGGCCCGGCAACGTCCGCGAACTCGAGAATGTAGTCGAGCGCGCCGTAGTTCTCGCCAGCGAAGCCGAGGTCAATGCCAGCCTCCTCCCCGAGCATCTCCTGCAGGCAGGCGGAGTCCGCATCCGCAAGGACGATTCCGAAGCTCTCCCCGCCGACGCGAGCCTCTACGAAATTGTCGCCGACTTCGAACGCAAGCTCATCATTGACAGTCTCGAGCGCGTCAACTGGAGCCAGACCGAAGCCGCGGAAACTCTCCGTATACCTCTCTCCACTCTCAATCAAAAGATCAAGAGGTTGGCGATCAATGTCAAAAAGAAGTAAAGCTCAAAAACCACTATCAAACGCAAAAAGGCCCGGCTTCCGCCGGGCCTTTTCATTTCTGCTACCGCAGATATTTCACAAGAAGCGCTTCATTCCCATGTTCGTTGTAGATCAACTCATCGGCAAAGCTGGTCGCCAGCAGAATCCCGTATCCGCCCGGCCTCATCCCAACCTCCTCCCGGATCGACGCATGCTTCAGCGCATCTTCTTCCGGATTATTGATCGCCGCATGAACCAGCTTCTCAATATGGAAACCCGGTCCCGGGTCCTTTACAAAACAACTCAAAGCTCGGTTCGAATGCAACAGATCGATGCGGATCTGCTGCACCGGGTCAAGCTTGCCACCGTGTTCGATAGCATTCCAAAGCACTTCTCGCACTGCCGTTACGAAGTTGTCGCGTACGCTCTGGTCTACCTCAATGCTGTGCATTACCGAACTCGACAGCAGCGTCTGCAACGCCTCCTCGCCACTCGACAACTGCGCAGGCACCAGCAGTGTAATCCACTGCCGCGTTTGGGCCAAAACTTCCATTTCTGCTTACTTGTCTCTCTTCATGTACTTCTCAAACCAAGCTATCAGATAAAGCTGTTGGGCCAATTGATGCGTCGGTCTTCTCCACCCATGAAATTCATCGGGCATTCTCACCAGCAGCGTTTCCTTTTTCAAAACTTTCAGGGCCCGGTAGTATTCCTCACTCTGTGTGATCGGCGTCCGCAGGTCGGCCTCGCCCGTCATCACCATCGTCGGAGTGGTAACATTCTTCACGTAAGTCAGCGGGCTCCTCTTGATGTGGTCGCTCGGGTCTTCCCACGGCAACTTCTCAAATTGGTCATACCAGCTGATGCCATCGGTGGTGCCGACAAAGCTCAACCAGTTGATCACCGGGCGCATCGAAACGGCCGCCCGAAAGCGGTTCGTGTGTCCCACAATCCACGCTGTCAACACGCCACCGCCGGAACCCCCACATACAAACAGATTCTGCGGGTCCACATAACCCTTGGCCAGTGCCGCATCCACTCCAGCCATCAGGTCGTCGTAATCTTTGCCCGGATAGGAATACTGAATACCATTAACAAACTCTTGTCCATATCCGGTCGAGCCGCGCGGATTAACATACAGCACCGCATAGCCATTAGCCGCGAAGTGCTGCCAGGCCCAATTCCAGGCCACTGTGTAATCGCTCCACGGCCCACCGTGGATGTAGAGCACCATCGGATACTTCTTGCCCGGCTCATAGTTCGCTGGCTGAATCAACCAGCCCTGCACCTTCAACCCGTCACTGGAGTTGAACCACATCTCTTCTACCTTGCCGAGCGTCTTGCCTTCGAGCACATCGCGGTTCACATCCACCAGGCTCTTAATCGCACCCGGCCTCTTCACATCAAAGCTCACCAACTCGGGTGGCGCATGAAAACTGGTCCGTACCGCCGCTGCCGTTCCCGCATTCGAAATCGAAATCGAAGACAGCACGTGCATGCCCTCGGTCAACTGCTTGACACCTTCAGTGCGTGCCAGCCAGTACAGATTCCCCTTGCCCTGAGCCTTCATCCCGAAGTAAACACCCGAAGAGTCCGGTGCCCACACGATCTCATCTGGCGAACTCGGCATGTTGCCCGCCCACATCTTCTTGCCACTCCCGTCGGTGGCCATCAGATAGATGCCCGAAAGATGGCTCGTGAATTTCTGATCGTTGTAACCGGTATAGGCGATCCATTTACCGTCTGGAGAAACCTTGGGTTCGCGGTCCGGTCCTTTGCGATCGGTCAGGCTTGCAATCGCACCACTCTTCAACTCGATCGAGTAAATCTCGCTGTCATTGCGCGTATACTCGGCATCGGCCTTGCGAATTCCAGAGAAATAAATCCTGGAGGAGTCCGGGCTCCATTCCGGTCCCTGATGGTTGAACTTCCCGTCTGTCACTTGACGCGGCGTTCCTCCCTGAATCGCATCAACTACGAAGATATGGATGTAGCCCTTGGCTACTGGCCCTACACCGTCGTTCGCCCAGCTCGGCCGGTCAATGACAGTCGCCCCCTTGGCCCACACTGCGCCCTCTGGCTTCTTCGGCAGCTTGATCGCAAGAATCGGGTCCTCATCGAGAACGCGCTGGGTATAGGCAATCGACTTCCCATCCGGCGACCAGGTGATATCGGCTGGCGCACGGTCCAGGCGCGTCAGTTGTGCCGCTTCGCGAGTATCCATCCACATCACATGCAATTGGTTCGTCCCGTCCCTGTCACTGAGGAAAGCGATACGCTTTCCGTCCGGGCTCCACACCGCGCTCGAATCGCGCCAGTTCCCGTTGGTCAGTTCGCGAAGACGCCCACCCGTGCTGTCCACCAGCCACAGGTTCGCCCGGTTCTGGTCCTTCATCTTGTCCACATAGCTGCGGGAGAAGACGATAAGTTTTCCATCTGGAGCAATCGCGGGGCTTGCCACCGCTTCCATTTGGAAGAACGATTCAGTATCCAGCAACTTCGCCGAATCGGCGAAAGCCAGAGAAACAACAAGGAGCAGACTGTATGTCATTGAATGAACCTCATCCCGGCAAACGAAACGACGCTCGCCTCATCTATATTCCAGTGACCATAGCGGAGCATCTCCGCCTTCACTCCGGGCAGCGCCCGGAAAAACGTGTAGAGTGGTGCGCTGCCACACCATTTCCAGGGATCGTCGTTGGTTCGGACGTTCGCCCAGAACTTCGCGATATCTCCCTCCGCCAGAGCCGAAACTCTCAGTTGATCGAGCTCCTCGATTCCTGCATTACCTTCCTGGTATTCCATCTCATCGCCATACCTCGGCCCCATATGCGCCATGTCAATCGACAGTACCCAGCCAAGTTCATCGCCATGCTTTTGGGCCAGCGCAGCCAGGCCGTCATAGAGAGCCTTCAGGTGCGGGCTCACCTCAGGCGAGTCGGCAAAACAGGCTCCCACCAGAATCGGCAACACCTTTACATTGGGTCCAAACAGATATTGCAGCCAGAGCACGTGGAACTCCGCCGAATGCTCCATCACCTGGCAATAATCTTCTTCGATCAATGCGTCGGGAGCCAGCGCCTTCAATTCATCGAGCAACTCATTGGCGGGGGTCGTCTCCCCGAGTGGAGTCTGATAAGGCTTGCGAGTCACGCCAAACTTCTCGGGTTCCCCGTAATGACTGGTAGCGAGAATAATGTAGGTCCGGTCCGGGCCCATCTGGCGCAGGGCGGAGAACGCATCCCGGTAGCACTCCCAGCCACCCTCGTAGCTCACATGTGGCGCAGCGATACCCACCATCTTGCCTGCGGGCTCGGGCAACTCCGGCAACTCTTCAAGAAACTGGTCGAGAAAACGACGGCAGTCTTCCGGACACTCGGGATAAGCCCCACCGGCAAAGGCCGCCGGCCTTACCGGCAAATCGGCAAACGCCTGATGCGCCGCATCGCGCATTCCAAAATAAATCTCATCCTCGAGAAATCCGCTCTCACTCAAAGCCGAAATCAGGTTTTGCAACTGCGGCCCAACATCAAAACTGTTGGTAACGCGAACCAGCCATTCGCGCAAATCGTTCTCAGTCGAGGCACCATCGAAAAATTGCAGACCTTTGACGAGCTGCGGAGGGATCACAAGTACGCGTTCTGAATAGCCATAAGTATCGCGAAGCAGCAGACCCGGCTGTTCCGGGTCGGGCGAAGGCATAGCATCCAGGTTGCGCCGAAGCGGAGCGAGAACTACAGACATAGCGTTTATCATAAGCAAGAGAGAAGGCTGAAAGTACAATGACACCAGAAAAGTTAACAATCGAACAATTACCGTCTCTGCCCAAGTGGAAGCGGATCGACGGCACCAAATTGAAGCAGACGATCCACTTCAAAGATTTCGTCGAAGCATTCAGCTTCCTCACGACCATTGCCTTCGAGGCTGAGAAGATGGGCCACCATCCGGAAATGCTTTCCGTCTACAACCGCATTGAGTTCGTTTTGACGACCCACGACGTCCAGGGTCTCAGCAACCTTGACGTAGCCATGGCCCAAATCATTGACGCTCACGCAGCCAGGGTCGTCGGCTAATGCGAACCATCCTTTTGCTCTCGATCACCTTTTGTGTTGCCGCTCAGGAGATCCCGCAGCTCGATGCCGTCATTGAATCTGCCATCGCCAAGGGCGAATTGCCAGGTGCCGTCTGCCTGGTCGGTTACAAAGACCGCATTCTGCATAAGAAGGCCTATGGCCAACGTTCACTCGAGCCAACGCGTGAGGCAATGACCCTCGACACCATCTTTGATGCCGCCAGCCTCACCAAGGTCGTCGCTACAACGAGCTCGATTCTCCGTCTGGTCGAAGACGGTAAGGTCCGCCTCGGCGACCGCGTCACTGTTTATCTGCCCGAATTCCAGGGCGGCAAGAGTGAGATCACCATCCGCAACCTGCTCACACACTACTCTGGCCTTCGCCCCGATCTCGACTTGGTCCCCGAATGGAGTGGTTATGAACTCGGCATCCAGAAGGCGCTGGTAGACAAGCCGGTGGGCGAACCAGGCGTGAAGTTCGTCTATAGCGACATAAACTTTATCCTCCTCGGCGAGATTGTCCGCCGGGTCACGGGCAAGCCCCTCAATGAGTTTGCCCGTGATCA
>CAZZGS010000309.1:0-5744 GCA_964653845.1 uncultured Bryobacter sp. | reverse complement strand
CGGCCGACCTGCGGTTTTTTCCACTCTCGTCTCCTTTCGATGAAAGTGTCCCCGAATGCTACTGTCTCATTTTTCTACCGCAGTCCAGTCATGCGCTGCGGAGCCTTGTGAAGCAGGGGCATCCTGGGGCTCTTGCAGTTTTGGGGTTTGGGGCAGCGCCCAAGGTGACGGTTGCCAATGTTGTGTTTGAGCCGGAGCGGGTGGAGATTGGGGGGAAGTTGCGGTTTTCGTTTGAGCTGGTGAGTACGGCAAAGCAGGAGCAGGCGTTGCTGGTGGATTATGCGGTTCACTACGTGAAAGCGAATGGGGGTGCGGCGGCCAAGGTATTCAAGATCACGTCTGTGAGGCTGGCGGCTAAAGGGGTTGTGAGGTTGCGGGCGAGCTTGTCATTTCGGGAGATGACGACACGGAAGCATTATGCAGGAGTGCATCGGATCGAGGTGCTGGTGAATGGAGTGGCGCTGCCGCTGGGGTCGGTTGAGGTGGTACTGCCCTATACTTAAAAGGATTTATGGCAGCTTTGATCGATGCAATTAGCGTTAAGCGCAGGACTTTGTTTGAGCACGAGAATATTCCGTTTGTTTGTCTTGAAGCGGATGTGAGCACGCCTACGGCCCGAGGCGGGCAGACGCTAGTGCGGCTTAAGGTGCGGAACCTGCTGACTCGTGCGGTTTTTGAGAAGACGTTCAAGGCTGGGGACAAGTTTAAGGAACCGGATTTGTCTGTAATTTCGGCATCGTATCTGTATAGCGATGGCGAGGGTTCGCACTTTCTGGATCAGGAGAGTTTTGAGACGCTGACGCTGTCAACCGAGACGATGGGGGACGCGCTGGGGTATCTGGTGGATGGCACAGTGATTGAGTTGCAGAAGTATGAGGGCAACCCGATCGGGATTGAGCTGCCGATGTTTGTCGAGTTGGTGGTGGCATATACGGAGCCGGGCGTGAAGGGCGATACGTCGAGTGGGAGTGTGACGAAGCCGGCGAAGCTTGAGACGGGGCTCGATATCAAGGTTCCACTGTTTATCAAGCAGGGCGAGAAGGTTAAGGTGGCGACGGAGACCGGGGAGTTTGCGGGGCGGGCTTGAGGACTCAGGCTGCTATCAGGTCCTGTGGCACAGCCACTTCGACATAGGCAAAGAGAAGGTCCCGAAACTCAGGATTTTCGAGGTGATGTGCGAGATCTTGAGCAGGCGGGATGCATTGGCTTAACTCCCTGTAGACATCCAGGTTGATGCCAATTGCTTCGCATGCTGCCTTCTTTGCCGACTCGATGGTTTGGCCACACGTAGAAATAGCCAAATCAGGAACCTGAACGGCGAAGCCATTCCCAGTTTGTTCGAGCATGATCAGATAACGCATTATTTGAGCTCCAATCTGATTTTCTTCACTGTATCGACGGCCCTTCCAACAGGTACATCCTTCTGAGGGTGGATGATCGTTACGATGAACCTGCTCAGGGGGTTCTTCAAGTTGTGGTGGTCACCCTTCACACTGACCAAAGTCCATCCAAACTCAGACGCTAGCTTGAATAATTCCCGGCTAGTGTATCGCTTGGGCATTGGTCAAGACTATTATTATATTCGCACTTTGTGAGCGGATCAGGCGAGGGTGAGCTCTAGTGGAGAGCCGGGGATGAGGCCGGTTTGTTTGGCGGCGCTGTCGTTGGCTATCGAGACTTCCCAGTAGCCGGAGGAGCCTGGGATGACGCAGAGTTCGCCGGGGGGGCAGCTTGCGTAGGTGCTGGCGTAGAGTTCGATCTGGTTGAGGCCTACTGTCATTGAGAAGGGTCGGTTTCTTAGGGTGTCGAATTGGGTGGTGGGGAAGTTGGTGATCAGGTTGCCGAAGCGGTCTGTGTGGAGGACTGTTCCTACGTAGCAGCGCCTGGAGAGGCGGGTGGGGGTTAGGGCCGGACTTCGCATTGGGTCCGTTATGAGTTGGCCTAGTTTGGCGGGTTTGATTCCGGCGGCGAGATGAGCCGCTACTGGGGCGAAGATGTCTCTTCCGTGGAATGTTGTAGAAGGGTTGGGGAGCCAGAATTTGGGCTGGTTGAGGTGGCGGGTTTTGGGTTTGTCTGTCGCGAGAATCATTGAGAAGAGGCCGTTGTCGGGGCCGATAAAGTAGTAGCCTTCGGCTTCGATCAGCAGGGGCCGGCGCTCGCTGCCTACGCCGGGGTCGATGATTGCGAGGTGGATGGTGCCTTTGGGGAAGTAGCGCCAGGATTGTTCGAGGAGGAAGGCAGCCTGCTGGATAGCGTAGAGTGGGACTTCGTGGGTGATGTCGATGACGGGTGTGGCTGGGGCGATTGAGGCGATGACGCCTTTGAGGACGCCTGCGAAATGGTCGGCTGTGCCGAAGTCGGTGAGGAGAGTGATCATCGCTATTCAGTAGAATAGAGGGTAAGCATGCATATTCGCGACATTTTGGCAGAACATCAGACAACGTTGTCGTTTGAGTTCTTTCCACCGAAAACGGAAAAGGATTCCGAGGTGTTGTTTGAAAATATTTCGTCCCTTGAGACGTTGCAGCCTTCGTTTGTCTCTGTGACTTATGGGGCGGGCGGATCGACTCGCGATATGACGCATGATCTGGTGGTGCGGCTGAAGTCGACGACAGTGCTCGATCCGGTGCCACATCTGACTTGTGTTTGCCATCAGGAAGATGAGGTGCAATCGATTCTAGAGAAGTATGCACTGGCTGGGGTGTCGAATATTCTCGCGCTCGGCGGGGACCCACCTAAGGATCTGGTGAATTATGTAAAGGCTGACGATGCCTTTCAGAATGCAGCGGATCTGGTGCGGTTTATCAAGAAGTTCAACGAGAGTGGTGTACATCCGGACAAGCGGGGATTCGGGATTGGTGTGGCTGGCTTTCCAGAAGGGCACCCGGCGACTCCGAACCGTCTGGACGAGATGGATTTTTTGAAGCGCAAAGTGGATGAGGGCGCCGATTATATCTGCACGCAGTTGTTCTTTGATAATCGGGATTTTTACGATTACCGGGAGCGGTGCGAGTTGGCCGGGATTCATGTGCCGATCATTGCCGGAATCATGCCGGTGACTTCCCTTCCCGGCATGAAGCGGATGGCGCAATTGGCTTTGGGGGCACGGTATCCAGCGCGTTTGACGAAGTCGTTGCAGCGGTGCCAGGATGACCCGGCGGCAGTGCGTAATGTGGGTATACATTGGGCTACGGAACAGTGCCGGGATCTGTTCGACCACGGGGTGAGCGGGATTCATCTCTATACGCTGAACAAGAGCGATGCGACGCGACAGATCTACCAGAGTCTTGGGTTGCGCGACTCGACGGTAGTTCGCAAGCGATAATAGAGGCGTGCGGGCCTATTTTGACCATAACGCGACGACTCCTGTTGCCAACTCCGTTGTTGAGGCGATGATGCCCGCTCTGACGGGTGTTTTCGGGAACGCTTCGAGCATTCATGGCTATGGGCAGGAAGCGCGGCAGTTGCTTGAGCGAGCGCGGCGGCAGGTGGCCGGGTTGATTGGGGCCAAGGCTGAAGAAGTAGTGTTTACCAGCGGGGGCACTGAAGCGAATAATCTGGCTTTGTTTGGGTTGGTGGAGGAAGGTGTGGCTGCGCACTTTGTGAGTAGCGCGATTGAGCATCCGGCCGTGTTGAATGTGCTGGAGGAGTTACGGGCGCTGGGCCATGAGGTGACCTTTTTGCCTGTGGGTGAGGGTGGGGTGGTGGACCCTGAGGATGTGCGGCGGGCGTTGCGCTCGAATACGCGGGCTGTGAGTTTGATGGCGATTAACAACGAGATCGGAAGTTTGCAGCCAGTGAGGGAAGTGGCTTCGATCGCTCGTGCGGCAGGGGTGTTTGTGCATTGCGATGCGGTGCAGGCACCGGGCAGGATGAAGATCAATGTCCGCGAGTTGGGGATTGATTTGTTGAGCCTGAGCGGGCACAAGCTGAATGGGCCGAAGGGCGTGGGAGCGCTTTATGTTCGCAAAGGCGTGCCGTTGAGAAAACGGACCTTTGGTGGGCATCATGAGCGGGACCGGCGGCCGGGTACGGAGAATGTCGCGGGCGCGGTGGGGCTTGGTGCGGCTTGTGAGGCGGTTCGATTGATGGATGGTAGTTTGCGGAACCGGTTGGAAGCGGGTTTGCTTGCGCGGATTCCCGATGCGTTTGTGAATGGCGACCGGGTGCGGCGGGCACCGAATGTTACGAACTTGAGGTTCCCTGGGATAGAGGGTGAGAGCCTGGTGATTGCTCTCGATATGAAGGGTTTTGCCGTGTCGAGTGGTTCGGCTTGTTCGAGCGGGTCGGTTGAGCCTTCGCATGTATTGCTCGCGCTGGGGTTAAGCCCGGCGGATGCGCGGTCGGCGATCCGGTATTCGCTCGGGTTGTCGAATACGGTTGAGGAAGTAGATGCGCTGATTGAGGCCGTTGCCGAGAGTGTGGCGCGATTGAGAAAGTTGTCTCCTGTATATGTCTGATATAGCTCCGATTGCCGTTGCGATGAGCGGCGGCGTTGATTCTTCTGTGGTGGCTGGATTGCTCAAACGCCAAGGCGAGCCCGTGGTGGGTTTGACGATGCAGTTGTGGAATCAGCGACGGTTGCCGGAGGTGTCTAGTGACGCGGCTACGGGCCGGTGCTGCTCTCTCGACGATGTTTACGATGCGCGGTATGTGGCGCAGACGCTGGGGATTCCCTATTACGTGGTGAATTTTGAGGACCGGTTTGAGCAGCATGTGGTGAAGCCGTTTGTGGCGGATTATGTTGCGGGAAAGACGCCGATCCCTTGTACGCTTTGCAATAACTTCATCAAGTTTGACCAGTTTATGGAGATGGCGGACGGGATTGGGGCGGAGAAGATTGCTACCGGGCACTATGCGCAGATTCGGCTGGATGAGGCGACGGGGCGGTGGCAGTTGTTGCGGTCTGCGGACACGACCAAGGATCAGACTTACTTTTTGTGGGGGCTGACGCAGGAGCAGTTGGCGCGGACGATGTTTCCGCTGGGTGGGATGGTGAAGTCGGATGTGCGGCAACTGGCGATTGATCTTGGGTTGCCGGTGGCCGACAAACCAGACAGCCAGGAGATCTGTTTTGTTCCGAATGGGGACTATGCGGCGTTTATCGATGCTTACTTCAAGGAGCAGGGGATTACGACCGATGTTACCAGTGGCAACATTGTAGATCGTGAAGGGAAGAAACTGGGCGAGCACGCGGGTGTGCATCACTTTACGGTGGGCCAGCGGCGTGGGTTGAATGTAGCTGTGGGTGAGCCTCTGTATGTGATCCAGACGAATCCGGCGACGCGGGAGATTCTGGTGGGGTCAGGCGAGGCGCTAATGAAGAAGCGCTTTGAGGTGGAGCGTATCAACTGGATTTCGCTGGGTGTACCGACGGAGCCGATACGCGCGGAGGTGAGGATCCGAAACCGGCATCAGCCGGCGATGGCGACGATTTATCCCAAGGCTGACCCAAGCGGTGCCGATGTTGAATTTGATGTGGCGCAGCGGGCAGTGACACCTGGACAGGCGGCTGTGTTCTACCAGGGAGAGGTGGTAGTGGGCGGGGGCTGGATCGAGCGCGAGGCGTGAGCCAGGGGCGGTCAGAGTTTCGAAATTCCGCTGAGGCGGGGCTGATGCGCGGACTGCTGGGGATTGCATCGGTTGCGCCGCTGGGGTTTTCGGTTGGAGTTGCCCGGTTGCTCGATCTGGTGGCCCGGCGGATGCGTGAGAGTGGCGAAAAGAATTTGCGGATGGCGTTGCCT
>CAZZGS010000308.1:3923-5777 GCA_964653845.1 uncultured Bryobacter sp. | reverse complement strand
AATCAGCTCAAGAAGAGTGGCCGCGCGATAGATTTTATCGCCCTCCGCAAGGCTATGACTACAGCGAGGCATTCCTCCGGCCGTGCCATCTGTCAATACTGCGGCAACTGTGGCGGTTGCCCGATCGATTCCAAATACACCTCGGCCAATACCCCTATCCCCCTCGCCCTCAAGACAGGCAACCTCAAGGTCTTTACCAACTCGATGATGACCCGCATCCTGATGGGCCGTGAAGCCAATCGCATCTCAGGCATCGAATACACGAGCGATACCGGCCAAACCGAGAAGCTCGAAGGCCGCACCTTGGTGCTCGCCTGCAGTGCTATCGAAACCGCAAGAATGCTGCTTGCGAACAACCTGGCAAACTCATCCGGGCAAGTTGGCCGCAACCTCACAAGCCACTTCGGGATCACCGTCCTCGGTCTGTTCCCGGAGCTAGCCAAACGCAACCACAGCGACGACGCCGGCACTGGCTACTACCATTCGCTGCTCACCGGCCTCAACTGGGACAAGCCGAATCCGAATTTCGAGGGCACCTATCAGGTTCAGTGCGGCTCGGGTGCACCACCTCAGCGACTCTTCTATCGTGCAGAGAAGGGCTTCGGTGAGGGTCTGAAGCGAGAATTGCTGCGCAAGAATGTCTGCCACGCCGGCATGAATATGCAAGGCTCGCTTCTGGTGAGCGACAAGAAATTCATCGATCTTGATAGCGCCCGTAAAGACCGCTTCGGCATCCCTTACCCACGTATCCATCTTCATTATGAAGATTCCGATCTCGCCATGGCTCAGGACGCTGTCAACACCTGTGAAGAGATCATCCGCGCAGGAGGAGGCAGTGTGCTGGCAAGCCCCGGCAAAGTTCGCAACGAAGACCTTGTCATCGACCAGAACCACTGGGTAGGCACCACCAAAATGGGCAAAGACCCCAAGCGAAGTGTAGTCAACACAGACTCGCAATCGCACGATATCCCCAACCTCTTCATCGGCGATGCCAGTGTCTTCCCTCACTATCCCGAAAAGAATCCCACCCTCACCAACATTGCCCTCAGTTGGCGTATGGCCGAGCGCCTCGCCACCAAGCTGCGCAACAAGGAGATCTAATCATGGACCGTCGCGAACTCTTTCCCATACTCGCTGCCGCTACCATCGCCAGCCTCAACGCGCAGCACGAACACCACAAGGTTGCGCAAGTCTCGACTGCCAACTACCGCCTGCAGGTCTTGACCAAAGAACAAAACCAGATCCTCGCTGAGCTGACCGACATTATCATCCCCGCTGATGCCAGCTCGGCCGGAGCCAAAGAAGCTCGCGTCAGCCAATACTTCGATCTCGTGGCTGCCAGCGTCGCCCCAATCAAGCAAGCGATCGAAGATGGCCTTCGCGATTTCAATACACTCGCCGAAGCAAAATTCGAAAGCCCGCTCGCCAATCTCGACCGCGCAAAGCTCACCAATCTGCTCGAAACCGCCTCGGCCAACGAAGGCAAACCAACCACTGGCGCAGAGCAATTCTTCGAGCTGCTCAAGTTCCACACGATTGAAGGCTACCGGCTGAGCCACATCGGCCAAACCCAGTGGCTCGGATACAAACCGCATGCGCCCGGACTCTACCCCGATCTCACAGTAGACTAGTAGTTTATGACCCTCGAAGAAATCGAGCGGGAGTATGATCAGCTCCGCCAGCAAGCCGAATCTGTGCGGAGCTATCTTTGACGCCCCCAAAAAGAAAACCCAACTCGACGAACTGGAAAAACTGATCGGCGATCCAGAATTCTGGAACAATCCCGAAAACAGCCAGGAAGTGATGCAGAAGCGCAAGCGCCTTGGTGAGACCGTAGACCAAGACCGCCGCATC
>CAZZGS010000308.1:0-3913 GCA_964653845.1 uncultured Bryobacter sp. | reverse complement strand
TTTCCACCATGAGTTCCGACGTCGCCGCACTGATCGAACTCGGTCGTGAAGGCGAAGACGTCCATGATCTCCTCAACACCGAAGTCGCGACCTTCCGGAATGCCCTCTCGCAACTGGAAACCGGCATGTTGCTCAGCGATGAGCATGACCACCTTTCTGCGATCCTCAACATCCACCCCGGCGCGGGCGGTACAGAAAGCCAGGATTGGGCTGAAATGCTCATGCGCATGTACTTGCGCTGGGCCGAGCGCAAAAACTTCAAGGCCACCATCACCGATCAACTCGATGGCGACGGGGCGGGCATCAAGAGCGTCACCATTGAAGTGGAAGGCGACAACGCCTATGGCCTCATGTCGAGTGAGATTGGCGTCCATCGCCTGGTTCGCATCTCGCCATTTGACGCCAATGCCCGCCGCCACACCAGCTTCGCCAGCGTCTATGTCTATCCGCTGATCGATGACGAAATCAAGATTGAGATCAAGCCTGAAGATGTCCGTACCGATGTCTTCCGCGCATCTGGTGCGGGCGGCCAGCACGTTAACCGCACCGAGAGCGCAGTCCGCATGACGCACATCCCCACCGGGATTGTCGTGCAGTGCCAGAACGAACGCTCACAACACAAGAATCGCGCTAGCGCTCTCAAGCAGTTGAAGGCCCGGCTCTTCGAGCATGAGCTCGAAAAGCGCCGCATCGAAGATAAAAAGAGCGAAGACTCCAAGCTCGAAATCAACTTCGGCAGCCAGATCCGCAGCTACGTCCTTGCCCCTTACCGTATGATCAAAGACCACCGCACCAAGTTGAGCGTCGGTGATGTTGACCGTGCCCTTGATGGCGACATCGACCCCTTTATACACGCCTGGCTCGTCTACAAAAAGACCGGTAAAATCGCGAGCGACGCCAAAGACGAGATGCCCGACTAATGGTCAGCCGGGAGCAAATCGCCGAAGCGGCAGCTCTCATTCGCTCGGGCCGGGTCGTGGCTTTCCCTACCGAAACCGTCTACGGACTTGGAGCAAATGCCCTCGACCCAGTTGCTGTCAACCGCATCTACGCCATCAAAGAACGGCCCAAAACATCTCCGCTGATTGTACATGTTTCCAGTGTCAACATGGCCAGGGACCTGGTCACGAACTGGCCGGAATCAGCCGAGCTTCTGGCGAATGCCTTCTGGCCGGGGCCGCTCACTCTGGTTCTACCCAAAAGCCACAAGATTGCAAGTGAACTCACTGCGGGCCTCGACACCGTAGGGCTGCGTATGCCCGCCCACCCGGTCGCGCTTGCTCTAATCGAAGAATCCGGCTTGCCCATTGCCGCACCCAGCGCCAATCGCTTCACCCAGCTTTCGCCAACCACAGCCCAACACGTAGCCGACGGCCTGGGTCAGGCAGTCGACATGATTCTCGACGGCGGCCCCACCGAGGTTGGCATTGAATCGACAGTATTGAGCTTGGCTGGAAGCCAACCCATCCTCCTGCGGCCCGGCATGGTGACACGCGAAGCAATTGAAGCCCATCTCGGGCCGATCCTCTTGCTCGAAAATACAGGCGACGCCCACGCCTCGCCCGGCCTGCACGCAAAACACTATTCGCCAAGAACTCCGCTCTATCTGCTCGACCCGGATCAGCCGCTACCCACAAATGGAGCTGGAATCTATCTCCACTGGTCGAGTCCTCGCGAGGGCGCAGCCTCACAAGCCATGCCGCACCACCCGGCCCAATACGCAGCAATCCTCTACGACACACTCCACCAGGTCGACTTGGTCGGCTGCGACTGGATTGCCGTCGAAGCCCCGCCCGCCGGCTCGGCCTGGGCTGGCATCCTCGACCGTCTCAAGCGTGCTAGTATTCGCTAGCCCAATCCATCTAAGGTTAAAGACGTATGAACCCCCACCGATAAGCCCGTAGATGCTGTCTATCGAAACGGTCCGCTTCGGCACTGTAAGCTTTCAAGAAGATGAAGTCATTGAGTTCCCGGCTGGTCTGCCGGGTTTCGAGCAGGAACACCGTTTCCTGCTGATTGAGGCCGCTGAAAGCGTCCCGCTCAAGTTCTTACAAAGTGTTACGACACCCCAGTTGTCATTTGTCTGTGCCCCCCTGTCGCTGGTTTCCCCCCGCTACGATATGGTGCTTCCGCGGCAGGATTGTGAGGCCCTCGCGTTGTCTGCCGACTGCCGTGCGCAAGCCGCAACTCTCGACTGGCTCGTGATCCTTTGCTTTGCCCGCCCAGAAGAACCGACGGCGAATTTGCTCGGCCCGGTGGTGATTCGCCGTGACGTTGGCCTTGGCGTGCAATCCATCCGCGAGGATGCCCGTTATTCCGCACGTCAACCCCTATTTTCCGGGTCTGTAACAGAGGAGCAAGCCTTATGCTCGTAATCCGCAGACGCGCGGGAGAAGGCTTTCTCATTGGGGATTCGATTGAAGTAGACATCCTTGAGATAGATGGCAATCAGGTAAAGATTGGCATCAGAGCCCCGCGTGAAACCTCGATCCTCCGGCGAGAAATTGCTGCCACAAGAGCTTCCAATCTCGACTCTGCCAATGAAGTGGAATCAAAGACAATCGAGGAGGCTTCCAAGCGACTCCGTCTCTCGTCATCTCTCCCTCCCACCTCAGAACAGGATTAAGCATCTGCCACTAAGGCAAATTTCTGTCTCAAATTGGCACACTCTGATTCAAGCTGGCGCAACCCGTTCCGATATGGCTCTTATCAGCAACTATGCCGAGGTGGTGCAAGGCCACTCGTTTGGAGAGGATTTCCAGACGCCAAACACAAAGGAGTGAATTATGGCTTTTTCATCAAACACTAACATTGCGTCCTTGCAGGCGCAGAGCTACATCAACATCAGCAGCGACTTTCAGGGCAAGACGATCAATCGTGTCACCAGCGGTTTGCGTATTGTGAACTCGGGCGACGACGCCGCGGGTTTGGCAATCGCCAACGGCTTGCGTAGCGATCAGGCGGTGCTCAATCAAGGTATTCGAAACGCCAACGACGGTCTGAGCCAGCTTCAGATCATTGATGGTGGCATCAACAACATCTCAAAGCTTCTCGATCGTGCTCGCACTCTGGCGACACAGTCGGCGTCAGGCACTTTTACTGGGGCGCGCACAGTGCTGAACAGCGAATTCAAGTCGGTGGTCGAAGAAATTGACCGGCAGTCGCAGGCAATTGGCCTCAACACGGGCGGCGGTTTCGCCAGGTCGCTAAGCGTCTTTATCGGTGGCGGTAAGACTTCCAATGGAATTTCGGCGATCACGAACGGTTCGGCGTCGCTCGATCTGAGCAGCTCGACGGTCGATGCCAAGAGCCTCGGCCTAAAAGGCGTCCAGGCTGTCGGTGTGACTGGTCAGGACATCGGTACCGGGTCGGCGACGACTTCCGTGGCTACGATTCTCGCCAACGCGACGAACACAGGCTCGCAACAAGCCGGCGGCTTTACAGACTTTTACTTCCGCGGATCGGGCTTTTCCGACGACAACGCAGTCAAGGTGAGCGTCAATTTGAGCGGCGTAACCGATTCTGCGACTCTCGCGACCGCCATCAACGCGGCGGCCGACGCCGCCGGGGACAGCGGTTCGCAATTTGCCACAGCATTCAAGAATGCCGGCATCAAGTCGAGTATTGTTACCGATAGCGCGACGGGCAAGCAATCGCTGGCCTTCACCAGCGCCAACAACGCTTTCCAGGTGGCGGCGGGTGATCGTACAGCCAATGCGCTGCTCGGGAACTTTTCGGCTGGCTCGACCGGAGTCGATCTTGCCGGCTCAGTCACCGCAGGCGGCGCTTCGCTGACTGCCGCATCGGCTGCAACCGCCAGCAACATTATCGTTCGCATCAAGGGCAGCGGCCTTGCGAGCCCCGTTGATCTTACGATTAACATCACCGGAGGCACCACCACCTACACCAACGC
>CAZZGS010000307.1:0-5792 GCA_964653845.1 uncultured Bryobacter sp. | reverse complement strand
TACCGACGGTGGATGCATGAGCGCGGTGGGCGGTGCCGAAGGCGTCGTTGACGTAGACGTCGGCGAGGGCGGCTAGCTGCTTTGAGAATTGAGGGTCGTTGGCTTCTTCAGCGGCGTGGAAGCGTAGGTTTTCGAGGAGGAGGACGCTGCCTGGGGCGGGCTTCATGGCTTCGACTTCTGCGCCGATGCAGTCTGGGGCGAAGGCTACGGGGAGCTTGAGGAGTTCGCTTAGTTTGGTGGCTATCGGGGCTAGGCTCATCTCTTCATTGCGCTTGCCTTTGGGACGGCCAAGGTGGCTGGCGAGGATGACTCCTGCACCTTGAGCCAAAGCGTATTGGATTGTGGGGAGGCTGGCGCGGATGCGCTTGTCGCTCGTAATTTCTTTACCGCCTGCGGCCAGAGGTACGTTGAAATCTACGCGGATGAAGACAGTCTTGCCTTGGAGCTGGAGGTCACGGATCGAAAGTTTTGCCATGGGTGAAGCTCTAGTTTAACTTGACTGCGTCTTCTCTTCTTTGGGAAGGAAGCGGGTGTCGGGAGTGACGCCTGCCATTTGCCATGCTTCGATCAATGCGCCGGAGGCTGGGCCGTACAAGGGTTCGGCGACGGTGTTGGATTCTTCGAGGCCGATGAGCATCTCGAAACGGGTTCTCAGGATTTCGCTTTTGTAGACGTTTCCTACTGGGCAAACAGTGGCTGGTTCGCTTTTGGCGAAGAGGGCCTGTCGGACGCTGGCGGCAAAGCCGGCTAGTTGCTGGGCGGCGCGATTGAGGATTTCGATTGCTACACGGTCACCTTCGCGGGCGGCTTCGTCTACGAGCTTGGAGTAGCTGGCGATTTGGGGTCTGGGGAAATCTGTGGTGTAGAAACGATGCATCAGGTCGTTGGCGTTGTCGGTGCCGACCGCGTTTAGGAGTTTGTCTCTCAGGGTGGTGGAGGGACCCCAGCGTTCTTCCATACGGAGGGCGGCCCGGACGGCTTCTCTGGTGAGATCGAAGCCGCCGCCTTCGTCGCCGTAGATATAACCCCAGCCCCCGGCGCGACCGGTTTGGCCAGTTGCGTTGCGACCGTAGGCGATGGAGCCGGTGCCGGCTACTACGATGATGCCGGGGGCTCCGCCGGTTGCTCCGGTAAGGGCGATGAGGCCGTCGTTGGTGATGTTGTAGTCGTCGGCGCGGATCATCTCGCGGACGAGGCCGGCTTTGTCTTTAGGGCCGCCACTGAAGCCGAGGCAGGCGGCGCGGAATTGGAGGCCTGAGATGGGGAGCGCGCCGAGGATGGCGTTTTCGAATTTGGCGCGACCGTCGCCGGTTTTGATGTGGTTGCAGGGGCCGCCGCGACCGATGCCGAGGACGCGGCCTTGTTCGTCGCCGATGATGGCGGTGGTGGAGGATTGGCCTCCGTCGACGCCGAGGAAGTATTGGGTCATTTCGTTATGCGGCTTGGATGTCGATGACAAGTTTCTTGCCGAGAGCGGCGAGTGCGTCTTCCAGAGCGTTCAGACGTGATGCGTGCTGGAAATCAAGCAGGCGGTCTACTTGAGGAGGGTGAATCGAGAGAAGGCGACAGAGGTCCGCTTTGGAAAGGCCCTGCTCTCGCATAGCCGAGTGGAGGGCGAGCTTAGCGGCGTGGAGGCCCCTAACCTGAATCGGATAACCCGATCTGTAGCGAGGCTTCGGGTAGGGTTGGCTGTCTTCGGCGTACATCTCGAGAGCAGTAGTTAGAGCATCGCGGGCATGAAGCTTGGCTTCCTGTTCATTTCGCCCGAAGGTGAGCGCTTCGGGGATGTCCGGGAAGCGGACCTGAATGGAACCATCGCTTGCAGTTTCGAATTTGGCGTTATAGATCATTCTTGTTCCTTTTGCCTCACTTGAGACCAAGTTGCTTCTTGATTGCAATGACCAGACCGGGGTGGAGATCCTTGGAAGCTCCGTGCATCGGAAGCACGGAGCGCCGTCCGTTTAGTTTCACTTTCAAATGCCCCCCTTTGCCGGGCTCGAAAGTGCAGCCTTGGCCGGTGAGCCATCTTTTTAGTTCGCTCGCCTTCACAACCCGATGATACAACACTTCTGTTGCGATTCTGATTAGCGCCAGCGATAGATTCGCATGGTGCCGCGCTGGGCTACTAGGTCAATGCCCCAGAGGTCTGGGTGGTCGATCATGTCTTTGGAGTTGTAGTCGGGGGCGTCTATCGCCAGGTACTTGATGTTCTGGCTCAAGAAGAGTTTTCTTGCTTCTGTGCGGTAGTCGGCCTGACTTGGTTGGACTTCTCTGGTGCAGTCTTTGAGTTCTACCTCCCATTGGTCGCCGGTGCCGTAGAGCTTGTAGGGTTGGGACGGGGTGAGAAGGCACGAGTCGCCTTGCCTGGCTGGGGCCCAGGTGCGCCAGCTTGTTGTCAGATTGCCGTCGCTGGCTAGATGAGCGTCCCAGGGGTTTCTGTTGCAGGTGATCGATTGGGGGCGGGGTTCGATTTCCGAGATGCTCCAGGTGTGTTTGGTGGACTTGGCAATAGTAGGGTTGGGGCCTTTGCAGGTGTAGATGAATTTGGCCTGGTAGTCGGCGTAGGTGGGGGCGGTGAGGGCTCGCTGGAGCTTGAGGCCAATGGTGGATTGGTAGGCAATGACGATGTTGCGACTGGTGTAGCTTTCTGGAATTGGAGAGAGGGCGAAGACGGTTTCTCCTTGCGGGACGAAGCTCTCAATCGTTCGCGCTGTTACGTAGCCGCCGCTCTTGCGGACGAGGAAGCCGTCTTCGGTTTCGATTCGCAGGGCCGCTTTCCAGGGGGCTTTTTCGAGGAACCAGGCGTACGGTGAAGAGTACAGTGCGAAGACGCTGGGCCAGGCTAGGATTGCTGCCAGGATGGGGACCGTAATAGATTGTTTGGGGAAGGTCTGGAAGAGGGCTAGCGATAGAAAGGGGAGGGCTGGGATGAGGAATCTGGTGCCTATGTTTAGAGGGTAGATAGCGAGCGTGATCGCGGCGGCGATGATCAGGCTTTTTTGTTTACGGAAGCCGATCAGGGCTAGCGGGAAGAGGAGGCCGATGGGGCCGAGCGTGCCGCTGAGGCGGGGGCCGCCGAGGAAGACTTCTCTTGCCCATTCCTGGATGTTTGGAAGGTCGTAGTGGCGGAGGAAGGAGCGATAGCCGGTTTCAAATTCTACATTGAACCAGGGGTTCGGGAAGAGGTTGTTGTAGAAGGGCGCTAGTGGGTTGCCGGACCATAGGTAGCTTTTGATGAGCCAGGGTGCGATGCTGATTGCGGTGAATATCAGTTGGGGCCAGAGGCGGTATGCGGGGAGCAGGAAGAGGATTGCGATGACGCCGGTGAATTTGAGAGCCATGGCGAAACCGGCAAGGATTGCTGCGGCGCTGACCCAGGCCTTGTTTTGTGTTTCGCGCCACTTTGTAATTGCTTGCCAGGTGGCGAATAGAGTGACGGCTAATGCCACATCGTTGTAGGCGCTGATGCCGTCGATTCCTACTACCGGGAGCAGGAAAACAGTGAGGCCTGCCAGCCAGCCGGTGCGGCCTGCAGTTGTGGCTAACAGTATGGGGAGGGCTAAGAGGAAGGTGAAGTGGATTAGCGCTGCCGCAGAGTGCCGGCCTATCGCGAACGCGAAGAGGAAGAGCATCTCCATGCCTTGCGAGAGGAAGGCGTACATGTTGGTGGGGAACCAGACGAAGCCGTGTTCGCGGTAGTAGCGGGCGACCAGGCCGAGGTGGTAACTCATTCCGTCGGGGGAGTGCTCTGGGGCCATCGCGTGCGAGAGATAGAAGACGACGTAGATGGCGAAGGGGATGGCGGACCAATGGAATTGGGGCCTTGGTATGGTGGGCCAGTTGCGCCAGCTTGAGACGATTGCGGCAATTGCGATGGCGTAGATGGTGCCTTTGTGGATCAGGCCTAATGTGGCGAGGCAGAAGGTGAGGAGGGAAAGGGCGGCCGAGCCGAGAAGGAAGCTGTAGATGAGCGCTTGCCAGCCTTCGAGCTGGAGCCTTATGGCGCGGAGGATGTGGCCGCCTAGTGCGATGGCTGTAGCGACGGTGAGGAACCAGGCGAGGATGATGTAGAGGACGGCGGTCATCGTTTAAGGAAGCCAGCGCGGAGGAGGCTGAAGCCGGATTCGCTTTCGATCTCGAGGAGGGTGGCGGTATTGGGGAAGAAGTCGGTTGGCTCAACTGGGGCTTCAAAGTGAGTGCCGGTTGATTCGCCTATGGGGCGGCCGTTCACTTTTAGGCGAAGGAGTTGGGGTGTTGCGATGTCGATGCTGAGTTTGAGGTTGGCAGTGTCGTCGACTTTGAAGCGGAGGGCGGCTTTGGGTTCGGCTTTGCGCTTTTCTCCATCGAACGCGGCCGGGTTGATGCCCCAGGCGATGTGAGCGAGCGAGGCCGGGTCTTTCATGTCGATGTAGGACTTGAGACTACGCGGGTCTGGGCCCGTGTCAGGACGGCGGGCTCTTGCAGGTGCGTATTGGTTGGGGAAGTCGACGCAGCTTGTAAGGATTAGGGTCAGGAGGAGGACGAAGTACTTAGGCATTTTTGTCCTTTGCGTAACAGAGATGGTTCATGGGGCAGGTGTGGCATTTGGGGCTGCGGGCGGTGCAATGGCCGCGGCCGTGGTGGATGAGTTGGTGACTGAAAGAGATCCAGCGGGATTGCGGGAGGATCTGGATGAGGTCTTTTTCGATGTTAACGGGGTCGATCTTTTTGGTGAGGTCGAGTCGCTGGGATATGCGGGAGACGTGGGTGTCGACCACGACGCCGCTGGCGATATTGAAGAAGGTGCCGAGGACGACGTTTGCTGTTTTGCGCGCGGCTCCGGGGACGGTTAGGAGGTCTTCGATGTTCGCGGGGATTTCGCCGTTGAAGACCGTGAGAATGCGTTGGGCGGCAGCAATGATGTTTTTGGCTTTGTTGTTGTAGAAGCCGGTGGAGTAGACGTCTTTGCCCATGGCTTCGGGGGTGGCTGCGGCGAAGTCTTCGATGGTGGGGTACTTGGCGAAGAGTGCGGGGGTGACTTTGTTGACACGTTCGTCCGTGCACTGGGCGCTGAGGATAGTGGCGACCAGGAGTTCCCAGGGGTTGGTGTGGTGGAGAGCGCAGGTGACGTTTGGATACATGTCGTCGAGTACGGCAAGGATCTGGTTAAGACGGGCCTGCTTTTCGGCCTTGGTGCGAGGCCGTGTGGGAGTTGGCATGAGAAACTAGCAGCATAACATCGGCATACTTTCCTTACGTTTTATTGCTGCTTTCGTCTGTCTGGCTGCTTGGGTTGCCGGGGGACTGGCTGCTGGACGACTTCTCACTTTTGGGGATGGAGTTCCCTTCCCCGCTGCGCCCGCGGGCGCTTAGCTATTTCACGTTTTGGTTGAACTTTGAGTGGTTTGGGGCGGAGCCGTGGGTGTTTCGGCTGACTAATGTTTTGCTACATACGGTGGCGGTGCAGTTTTGTTACCGGGCGCTGCGGCGCTTGCTTGGGGATGGGCGAGCCTTCTTTGCCGCGGCTGTGTTTGCGGTACATCCGCTGCAGGCCGATGCGGTGCTTTATGTGTTCAGCAGACCGGTTGTGTTGATGGGGTTGTTGGTTTGGGTGGCGCTGGACCGTTGGCTGGCGGGGAAACATTGGTGGGCCGTTTTGTTTTATTCACTGGCACTGCTGGCCAAGGAAGAAGCGATTGCGTTTCCGCTGTTTTTGGCGGCTTTGCATTTTTCTATATCGAGGAATGCGCGGGAGTGGCGGCCGATCGGAGTGATGGTTGTTTTGGCTGGTGTGAGTTTGGGTGGTGTGATCT
>CAZZGS010000306.1:0-5818 GCA_964653845.1 uncultured Bryobacter sp. | reverse complement strand
ATCCATGAACACAAGGTCACCGCTTACGATTTCCACGATCTTAACGCCAAGAAGGTGCGCTATTGGCGCGATGTCGGAACCTTGGACGCCTACTACGACGCTAATCTCGATCTGGTGTCGGTGATCCCCGAATTCAATCTCTATGACAAGGCTTGGCCGATCCGCACAAATCCTCCGATGTATCCTCCAGCCAAGTTCGTTTTTGCACACGAGGGGAATCGGATGGGAGTCGCGATGGATTCGATCGTCGCTCCAGGGGTGATCATCTCCGGAGCACGCGTTCAGAAATCAGTCATTTCACCAGGGGTGCGGGTAAATTCGTATGCAGCCGTCGACGATTCGATCTTGCTTCTGAACGCCGAGATTGGCCGCCATTGTAAGTTGAAACGAGTGATTGTCTGCCCAAACGTAAAGCTTCCCGAAGGTACGCGGGCAGGCTTCGATTTCAACGCCGACAGGGCGGCGGGCTATACGGTAACCGAGAGCGGCATCACCGTAATCGCAGCTTAGCCCGTGGCATTACTTGGTCGCGTGCACAGAATCAACGTTGGCGGCAAGGGTAAAGTCTTCCCCAGGGTTGATAAACTGATTTTGTTCGAAGGCGTTTTGCCGGTCATGCAGATCCCGGTAGCGTCCACCTAAAGCCATCAAGGCAGAGTGATTTCCGCGCTCGACAATCTCACCACCTTCGATCACCAGAATCTGATCGGCTGAGCGGATTGTAGATAGCCGATGGGCAATTACGAATGTGGTTCGGCCTTGCCGCAGGTGTCCGAGAGCCTGTTGGATCATCGCTTCGCTTTCGCTGTCGAGGCTTGAAGTTGCTTCGTCGAGAATCAGAATCTTGGGGTCGGCCAGAATCGCGCGAGCAATCGCAACCCGTTGGCGCTGCCCACCAGACAACTTAACACCACGCTCGCCAACAACCGTTTCGTAGCCCTTTTCGAAACGTTCGATAAATTCTGAACAATTTGCGATACGGCAGGCTTCTTCAATCTGAACTCGGGTAGCACCAGGCTTGGCAAAGGAGATGTTTTCGGCAATGGTGCCATCAAAGAGGAAGTTGTCCTGAAAGACTACGCCGAGATTCGAGCGGTAGTCGCGCATTTTCAGGCCCGCCAAGTCACGGCCGTCGACAAGAATCTTACCGCTCTTGGGGGCATTGAAATCCATCACCAAACTGATCAGAGTGCTTTTGCCAGAGCCGCTTGAGCCAACCAGCGCTGTTGTTGAACCTGCCCTCGCATGGAAGGATACATCCTTGAGAACTGGCGTATTGGCCTGATACTCGAAGCCGACATTGACGAATTCGATATCACCGTTCAAATCACCAACAGCAGCGCGGCTTGCGTCTTCTGCGTCTTCGCCCTTGAGATCGAGAACCTCACGAATGCGGTCGAGGCCAGCCAGTGCTTCGGTAATCTGCGTGCCAATCGAGGCCAGCTCTACAACCGGCATGGCCATCATGCCTGTGAATGCGGCGTACATGAACAGGTCTCCGAGGGTCATCTGCTTGTTCATGACAGCGGCCCCCCCCACGAGGAAAATCACCATGCCAATCGCGCCGACAATCATTGAAGAGAATGCCATCACAAAAGAAACGCCCGTCATGCCCTGGGCGATGTTGCGGAAGAGTTTGTGTGCACCTTTGGCAAAGACCAGCTTCTCGCGGCGCTCGGCAGTATAGGCCTTGACGACGCGAATACCTCCCAGGCTTTCGCTTAAGCGCCCTGTAAGTTGCGACTGGATCTCGCCACGCTCGCGAAACAAAGGCCGCAGTTTCTTGAAGGCCACTGAGAGGACTCCGCCAAAGACGGCCAAGACTGCGATGGTGATCATTGTCATTTGCCAGTTCACGTAAAGCAGGACGACCAGACACATTGAGGCCGTGACGAGACCACCGGTGAGTTGCACCAGACCAGTGCCCACCAGATTCCGTACGCCTTCTGCATCCTGCATGATTCGGGAAATCAACTGCCCTGTCTTCATCGAATCGAAGTAGCTTACGGGCAAACGCTCGATGTGAGCATGAACGCGCTTGCGCATTTCGGTGATGGCTCGCTGTGCGGCGACGCCTAAAACCTGGGCGAGGGTGAAGGCTGTGATAGCTTGGACCATCGTTGCGGCGAGGGCGACACCTGCGACCGTCCAGAGCATGTCGGCCCGCCCTTTGCCGATCACTTCGTCGATCACATACTTGGTAGAGGCTGGCAAGACCAGGCTCAAGGCACGGCTAACCAACATTAGACTTAGCCCGAGAGCCAGACGCCAGCGATGGTGCCAGATGAGCTCTTTAGCTTCAGCAAGAGCCTTCGAATAATTGATTTTTTTCTTTTCGCCCGTGGGTTTCATTTCTTCTTTTCCTCTACCGCCGCAATCACATCCGACAGCCGAGTGTCGTCCAGTTGCTTCAACATGCAGTCTTCAGCCTTGGCGAAAAATGTTAGCAGTATTGGCCCAACCAGCTTGCCCACTACACAATTGTGGCTCGAACTCAGTTGGGGAACGGGCAAAACCGGATCCTGCTCGACAGCCCGATAGATGTCACCGAGAGTAATCTTCTCCGGACTCCGCGTCAGGAGGGCTCCGCCGTTTTGACCTTTTTTGACTTGCACTAAGCCGGCCTTCACCAGCAAGCCGCATACGCGACGCACCACTACCGGGTTTGTGCCAACGCTGCGGGCTATCGCTTCAGAAGTAACGACCGTTCGATCGCCAAAGGCGATCATTCCGGCACTGTGAACGGCTACGGCGAATCTGCTGTTTTGAGCCATCGACTATGTAACTACTATTGTTACATTTCAGGCGAGGATTTTCTTGACTACCTGCCCGTAGACGTCGGTGAGGCGGAAGTCCCGGCCCATATGACGATAGGTGAGGCGAAGGTGATCGAGGCCCATCAGGTGCAGAATCGTTGCCTGCAAGTCATGAACGTCAATCGCATCTTCAACGATGTTGAGCCCAAGGTCATCGGTCTTGCCAATTACCTGACCAGGCTTTACGCCGCCGCCAGCCATCCAGATCGAATAGCCATTGGGATGGTGATCGCGCCCAGCATTGTCGGCTTCGTCCGGACGACGGATTTCAGACATCGGAGTGCGGCCGAATTCCCCGCCCCAGACAACCAGAGTCTCGTCAAGCAAGCCGCGCTGTTTCAGATCCTTCAGCAGTGCGGCTGTCGGCTTGTCTGTTTGTTTGCAGATCTTGGGCAGGCCGGTGTTGATGGCGGAGTGATGATCCCAACCTGAGTGAGCGGAGAGCACAAAGCGAACACCACGTTCGATCAGACGCCTGGCCAGCAGCATGTTCGTTCCATACTGCTTGGAATCTTTGTCGTTGATGCCGTACATCTCGATCGTCTCGGGGCTTTCCTTGCTGAGGTCGACCAGTTCCGGGCCTGCGGATTGCATGCGGTATGCCAATTCATAAGAGTGAATGCGGGATGCGATTTCAGCGTCGCCGGTTCGTTCGAGATGTTCGGTGTTGAGGTCTTTGAGGGCGTCGAGTCTGGCACGCTGAGATTCCGCCGAGAGTCCTTGCGGGTTCGATAGATAAAGGATTGGATCGCCCGAGGATCGTAGCGTTGTGCCCTGATAGAGGGAAGGCAGGAAGCCGTTGGTCCACAACTCAGAACCGGCACTTGAGCCGGGGCCCGATTGCAGCGCCACAAAGGCAGGCAGGTTCTTCGATTCAGAACCAAGCCCGTAGGTTGCCCAGGCACCCATGGAGGGGCGTCCGCCAATCATGTGACCCGAGAAGAGCAATAACTGGCCAGGGTGATGGTTGAAGGCTTCTGAATGCATTGAGCGAATCAGACAGATATCGTCGGCATGTTTTGAGGTGTAGGGAAGGAGGTCGCTAAGTTCCATGCCACTTTGCCCACATGGGGCAAACTTGCGCGGCGAAGCAAGAATCCTGGCCGTTGGTTTGATAAAGGCAAGCTTCATGTCCTTCGTCATCGAAGGCGGTAAGGATTGCCCATGCCACTTGGCGAGTTCCGGCTTTTGATCGAAGAGATCCATCTGCGAAGGCGCTCCCTCTTGAAAGAGAAAGATCACGTTTTTGGCCTTGGCTTTGTAGTGAGGAGCCTTTGGTGCCAGAGGGTCGGATACGGCGGCACCCTGCATCAAATCGGACAAGGCGAGGGTGCCGATGCCAGCCAGCGAGCGTCGCAGAAAATCCCTGCGCAGATGCGTCTCAAGCAGTAGTCTTTGGTCCATCGCTTTACTCTCTTGTAATGAACTCATCGAGGTTCATAAGTACACTTGACATCGTTGTCCACACAGCCATCTCGAGCCGGGTTGAGCCATCCGGGGCATAGGGGGCCAAAGACTCAATCGACTTCGGGTCGTCGGCGAGCAATGTTTGTTGCTTGTCGAAATATGCACGCAAGCGCTTGCGCTCGCTATCACTCGGTTTGCGGGCTAGCGCCTCAAGGTATCCGGAATCGAGGCGGGCGTTGAAGTCTGTAGTCTGAGCGCTCAGAACGCGCACCGCCAGTGCCTGAGCCATCTCCAAAAACGCGGGATCATTTAACAGATTGAGTGCTTGTAGAGGAGTGTTTGAACGATCCCGCCGGCAAGCGGCAACCGTCGCCTTGGGCGCGTCAAAGTTGACGAGCAGCGGGTAAGGGGTTGTTCGCAAAAACTGGATGTACAGGCCACGGCGATAACGGTCGGCGCCCTTGGCTTCCTGCCAGGCTGAGTTCCAGCCGCGAGAGCCGTAACCGGCCTCCATGACGCCTGTCGGGATCGGAGGTTGCACACTGGGCCCACCTACTTGCCGGGTGAGCAATCCGCTCACCTGCAGAGCCGAGTCGCGAATCGATTCGCCCGAAAGGCGAAGCCGCGTTTGACGCGCGAGTAGTGTGTTGTTGGGGTCGCGCTCCATCAGTTCCGGCCGGGCCTGTGAAGACTGCCGGTAGGTCGCCGAACTGACGATCTTGCGCAATAGTTGCTTGCGGCTCCAGCCATTCTCCATGAACTCGCTCGCCATCCAGTCCAGTAGTTCCGGGTGGCTGGGCGGATCGCTGCGCACGCCAAAGTCGTCGCTGTTGCGAACCAGGCCGGCTCCAAAGAGTTCCTGCCAAATACGATTCACCGCCACTCGTGCAGTGAGAGGATTCTCTTTCGAAACGAGCCATTGGGCGAGGTCCAGACGAGTGGACGGGCCATTTGTCTTCATGGAAGGAAGCACCGAAGGTGTTGCCGGCTCCACTTCGATTCCATTGGAGCGATAGTCGCCGCGAACCCTCAGGTGACTCGGCTGCTTGACGGGATTCTCCGAGATCGTCATTGCCTGGCTCAACTGCGGGTAATCCCGCTTAAGCTCACGCATTTTTTTGGTCAACTCGTCGAGCTTGAGTTCTTTCCACTTCTTGTTGCCAACGGCGAAGTGATAGTTGGCGACAAAGTGATTAGTCAGGATTTCCCGCTCGCGGGCTGTCCGCCTGGCTGGTGCGATTTGTACGATCTTGCCACCATCGCCATCTTCAGTGAGCTTGTTGACGCAATCCCAGGCGAGGTCCCAATCGGTGCGCTCACCCAGATGCGCGATCGTGTAGAGAATATTCTTTTCCCAATCGGCCTGCAGAGCGGCTACGTTGTATTCGGCGAGCAACGCCTCGCGCTTTTTCCGATACTCGGCTTGAGTTCGAATCCAAGGGCCGATTTCACCGGGCAGTGGAGCATCGATATTCACTTCTTCGGCGTTGTCGAAGAAGGCAAACATGCTGTAGAAATCCTTTTGCGAGATTGGGTCGTACTTGTGGTCGTGGCATTGCGCGCAGGCTACAGTGAGCCCAAGCCAGACTGAGGAC
>CAZZGS010000305.1:0-5820 GCA_964653845.1 uncultured Bryobacter sp. | reverse complement strand
TCCGAAGCAGGCTATTGAGGTGGACGCGGCGTCTGTGGTTTATGTGGATGAGAAAGGGAAGCGGTGGCGGTTGCCCAAGAGCATGCAGGATTTGGAAGGGTGCCGGGTGGCTCGCGAAGTGAGTACGGAGCGGGATTTGCTGCTTGCGCATGGGACCTTTTATGAGTTGCCGTCGAATAATGCCGGTGGGATTGCGATGGTAAGGCCGGTGTCTACTCATAACCTGCCGATTCGGGATTTTTGTTCGTGGCGCGGGTTGACAGTGCTGAGCGGATTGCCGGAGATGAGCTTGCCGGCGGGGACGTTTGTTGGCTCTGACGAAAAGCTTTGGCTTGGGGCTTCTGACGATCTTTGGCAGTTTGGGAAGGCGGGGGGAGACGGTGGGCCGTGGATGAAAACTGCTGTTGCGGCTGGGGTTGCTTCAGACCCATATCTGTTTACCGGTTATGACGTGAAGTACTTGAAGCTTTCGCATCAGGGGACTGGGCCACTAGCGGTGCGGGTTGAGGTGGATCTCAGTGGTAGTGCGGATTGGGTTAGCTATCGGACGTTTACGGTTGCGCAAGGTAAGGGTGTGGAGCATATATTCCCGGCTGGGTTCAATGCTTACTGGATACGGACGGTGTCGCTTGAGGCGGGGACGGTAAGTGCGCAGTTGAGCTATCGGTAGTCTTCCCATAGGTGGCCATTTTTGAGGCGCATGAAGAGGATTGGCATCCAGTAGTCTCGGTGGTTGCGGGCGATCTCGCAGCGGCTGATAGCCATGGCCCGATCGATGCGTCCGTCCTCTTTGAGTTCAGCGAAGAATCTGGGCATGAACTCGGCTACGGTGCTCATGGAGATTTTGCCTTGCATGGCGAGGACGGCTGGTACGCCTGCGGCGGCCAGGAGGGGGCCGAGGGCGGTCAATGCATTTTCAGTGTCGCCAGTGCCTGCGGATTGGCAGGAAGCGAGGACGATCAGGCTGGGTGGCGCGTTGAGATTCTGAATCGCCTGGACGAGGTCTTTGGCTTCTACGAAGTCGGCCTGGCCGTTGGACTTCTCGAGGAGTAGGGTTGGATTGTCGTCGATCAGGGCACCGTGACAGACGAGATAGACGATGTCGTAGCCGTTCTGGAGATGATCGATGATGGCGGGGAGAGAGGCTTTGCCGCCGGAGGCCAGCATGTCTGGTTCTTTGTTGAGGATAGCTTTGAAGAAGGCGGTGGCCCTGGCCACCTCTGCTTCTACTGGAACGGCTTGCATCTCGCCGATCCCGTTGGCGAGTTCGGTTGGGTTGGCGATTACGACCAGGGCTTTGAGGCGGCTCTTGGGCCGGGCTACTGTGGACTTGGCGTTGGAACTGGCGATGTACCTTGAGAACCAGCAGTCGGCACCATGGAAGAAGGAGAGGGTTTCCCAGCGGATGGAATGGAGGGCAGTGGCTTCGGCATCGATGAGAAGACGGAGGCGCAGTTTGGCTCCTATCGCTTTGGCGATGGCTTCGGCGGAATGCCATGCCTGGCGTACTTTTTCATCGGCAAAAAGGGCAGTGCCCAGGGCGTTGCCGTAGTCTTCGGTTGAGGTGTTGTCGAGGAGCTCGGCGGCATCGAGTTTGGTGCGGCCAGAGATCTGTTGGACTGTGTTGGAACCAAAGGCGATGGAGTTGATTCGAACACGATAGGCAGTTCCGCCCAAGCCCTGGAGCTCCAGCTCGAAGTCGGAGACTTTATCGCTGTTGTCTCGCTCCGAATCACGCAGCGATTGTGGCTTGGGGATTGGGTTGGGGCGCTTGGTGACAAGACGTTCGTCTACTGTGACGAGGATGCCTTCGAGGGTGCCGAGGAGGGCGCTGGTGAGCTTCCACGGACCGATGACGTAACAGGCGAGCAAGCCCAGGAAGAGGGGCGAAATTGAGGGCTGGGCTGCCGGGAGGAGTAAGAGTAAGAGCACAAAGAAGGATGCGCGAAAAAGCCAGCGAGCGCGATTGTCGCCGGTAGGCCAGAAGCCGTTTTCAGCAAACCTGGAGGTGAAGTAATCGGTTTCGTCGGCTGTGAGATCCGGGCCTACCGGGCACAGATCTTCGGGGATGAATTCGAGGAAGTAGGTGGTGGATCTGTCGAGTGAAATCGCCGGGCCGCGCAGGAAGGGGATCATCGGCAACAGCTTAACGAGGACTGGAAGGCAGACCACGGCGAGGGCGAGGAGCCAACCGATGGCAAGCATGGCCTGACCGGCGTCGGGGAAAGCGTTTCTGAAGCCGCGATCCCAGAGTTGTTCTGCAGGGATGGGAGGCACGTGCATGAAGCGGCTGACCAACATAATGATGCCGAGGGCGGCAAGTAGCCAGAGCTGGGCATTGAAGGCTTCGTTCGCCTTGCGGAAGCCGAAGCACTTTTCGGGGTCATCGAGGTCGATGACAATGCTGGTATCTCTGGCCTGAGACCTGCGTTGGTAGACACGCTGGAGGAAGAACCAGTTGTGTCGCGACATGATCAGGAAGAAGAGGACTGCAACCAGAATGATGGCGAATTGGGATGCGTAGACAAGGAAGATCATCAGGAGAGAGGCGCCTGTTGACGGTAGGCCCGGGGCGTCGTGAAGAAACATGACAGACCAGTCTTGCCAACTGGGGGGAATGCTTCGAGTCGCAGTAGACGTGAGGGCCTGGTAGAGGAAGACGGCGAAAGGGCCGAAATCAATCAGGTGGATCAGGATATCGATTGAGAGTGCAGAGCCAGAGAGCCACGGACTGAGGATTGCGTTGCGCAAGTCGCGATAGGTTGTTGCTCTGCCACTTTCACCGACGAGGGAAACAATTGCCGGGATCGGGCCTGCTTCGCTTACCGGGATGATGCGCTGCACTCCCCAGCGAGCCAGGAAAAATCCCAACGGAAGCAGGATGGCTAATGAGGTGAAGTTGTATCGGCCCCAGTAGCCACGGTAGACGCCATCGCTGAATTCCCTGTCGAAGGCAATGCCGAGGAAATAGGCCAGTATGATTGGCGCAAGGGGGAGAGCGAGGGCGAAGAGGAAGTCCAGGTTGCTAGTTGAGTAGAAGATGCGGAGGGTGAGGCGGCTCAAGAGGGGTGATTGCATTTTTAGTTGTGGTAGTATCGCGCCATGGATTCGCGCCACAGCGGAGTTGTTCGATTTACACACTGGGTAGGCACATTGTGTTTTTTTGCGTTGCTGATCACCGGAGTTGAGATTATCATCTCGCATCCCCGATTCTATTGGGGTGAAGAAGGAAACTCGCTGATGCCCTCGCTGTTTGACATTCCGATTCCAGCTTCACGGGGCGGGGTGAAGACCGGTTACAACTACGTGCTGCCCGATCAGAATGGCTGGAGCCGCTACTTGCATTTTCAGATGGGGTGGTTGCTTGTTTTTGCAGGTTCACTTTATTTTGTGCATGGGTTTGTAACCCGGCACTTTCAGAAGAACCTGATGCCCAATGGACCGGTGCTTGAGAGCTTTCGCGAGCACTTGAAGTTTCGCAGGCCGACTGAGGCAGAATTGAAATCCTACAATGTGCTGCAGCGGATCACGTATCTGAAAGTTGTCTTTTTGTTGTTTCCGGTCATGATCTGGACGGGACTTGCAATGTCTCCCGGCTTTACGGCGGCATTTCCATTCATCGTAGAAGTGCTGGGCGGCTTTCAATCGGCACGTACAATCCATTTCTTTGCGACGCTTTCGCTGGTGATTTTCGTGGTGATTCACGTGGTGATGGTTTGGCTGTCTGGATTCAAGACCCGGATGCGTTTGATGACGGTGGGAGGGGATAAATGACTCGCCGGAAGATGATCATTAGTGGGCTTGCTGGACTTGGTGGCGTGACGGCGGCAGGGCGTCTTGCCGCGCAGTATGGGCTGGTTCCTCCGGATGGGGGAGGCATCTATGGACCTGGGGCCACGTTGAACTATGCGACGCATCGGCTCTTGACGGCTGGAGCTTCGGCTCGCGAGTTTGCTCCGCAGAAAATATCGAAGACACCCTACCCCAATGGCAAGCCGCCGAAGGACGAGATCTTTGTGCGGCAGATAACGAATGGATTTGCGGATTGGAGGCTAGAGGTGGGTGGGATGGTAGAGCGGCCTTGCTCGCTTTCGATCGCTGAGATCAAGGGCTTACCAGCGAGCAGCCAGATTACGCAACTGGTTTGCGAAGAGGGTTGGAGCTATGTTGCGGAGTGGAAGGGTGTGGCCCTTTCTCATGTATTGAAGTTGGCTGGGGTTTCCAGGCAAGCCAAATTTGTTGTTTATGAAACGCTTCCGATCAAAGGATTTACGTTTGACAGCATCGATATTGAGGAAGCGATGCATCCTCAGACGCTGATCAGCTACGGGATGAATGGTGCGGATATGCCGATTGAATTTGGTGGCCCGCTGCGGATGCGTTTGCCGCGGCAGTTGGGTTACAAGAGCGTGAAGTACATTGCCAAAGTTACCGCGACCGATAGCCTGAAGGGCTTTGGCAAGGGGCTTGGATCGATGGATGCGGAGTATGGGTATTCCTGGTACGCAGGAATTTGAAGCACGCTAAGCTACCAGCAGGCTTGTGAATAAAATTGACCTGAAGATGCTAAGGCGGCTTTTGGCGCTAGCCAAACCTTACTGGGTTGCAAAAGAGAATCGCCGGGCGATTTTGATGGCACTGGCGATGTTGGCTCTGCTGGTTGGGGATACACAGTTCAACGTGCTGTTTAATCAGCAAGCAGGCGAGATCGCATCAGCCTTGGCTGCGCGGGATTCGAACCGGCTGTGGCATTCGATTCGGGTTTACTTTGGGCTCTTGCTACTGGCGGTGCCAATTTATTCTTACTATTTTTTTGTCCGGGACAAGATTGGCCTTGGCTGGCGAAAATGGTTGACGGCTGATTTTCTGGATCGTTACTTTCGCAATCGAGCCTTCTATAGACTCCTGGCCAAGCCTGAGATCGATAACCCCGATCAACGTATCTCAGAAGACATCAATTCGTTTACGCAGCAATCGCTGAGTATTGTGCTTTTGCTTGCCGGGGGTGTGTTGCAGGTGGTGGCGTTTGGGCATGTGTTGTGGGGAATATCGAAATCTCTAGTGTTCTTTTTGGTTGTCTATGCTGCTGTAGGTACGTTGATTACGCTAAGAATCTTTGGGGCGAGGATGGTTGAGCTTTATTTCAACCAGCGGAGACGGGAGGCAGACTTCCGGTTTGGCTTGGTCAGGATTCGCGAGAATGCGGAGGCGATTGCGCTTTATCACGGCGAGAAGCAAGAGCAGAAGCAGGCGCAAGGGTTCTTCGACAAGCTCTATTCAAATTACGACAATCTGATCCATTGGACTTTGCGTCTGAACTTTTTCCAGTACGCGCAGACGCTGTTGACGACGGTGTTACCGAGTGTGATTATTGCTCCTCGAGTGTTGTCTGGAGAGCTTGAGGTTGGCAAAATCGTACAGGCAGCCGGCGCTTTTTCAGCAATCCTGGGAGCGCTGACGCTGCTGCTGGACAACATTGACGGATTGAGCCGCTTTGCAGCTGGGATATCTCGGCTGGATAGCTTCTCGGCCAGTCTTAAGGTGCCGAGAGCATCGAAGAAAGAAGGACGAGGAAGGATCGCCACGGTAGTAAGTGAGCAATTTGGGTTTCAAGCCGTCACCGTGCAAACGCCAAATTACGAGCGAGTGCTGCTGAACGACTTGAGTGTTTCGATCCCTCAAGGGAAGGGCTTGCTGATAGTGGGGGCGAGTGGGCTGGGGAAGAGTTCTGTTTTGCGGGTGATGGCGGGGTTGTGGGATGCGGGCACAGGCAGTCTTGAGCGGCCGAAAAGCGAGGACATGCTGTTTCTACCTCAACAT
>CAZZGS010000304.1:2557-5860 GCA_964653845.1 uncultured Bryobacter sp. | reverse complement strand
AGCTTGTAGAGAGTGGTCGGGTTGCTGAAGGGCGGGATTCCGATGCTGCGGATTTCCTTGGGCATCAGGTCTGCCTTGCCGGCGACGTGATAACCGCATGAAGTGGCACCGAGAACGGCGCCGCTCACGATAAAGGCACGGCGTTTCAAGCTTTAATCCTCTCCATAGCCACCAGAATCGCATTTTGTGAGGTGATGCGGTGGTTGTCGGCAGCAAGCCAGAACCAGGCGCTGCGGGGGTGGTTGCGGTCGGCTTCGATAGCTCCGACGGCTACTCCTTCCTGATTGGCTACCTGGACGTTATTGGGTGGTTCAAGATCTTCACCGCGGATGTCGATACCTGCTTTGGCGAGGACGCCCGAGATGCGCTTGAGGTCTGGGGCAGATTCGAATTCGACCCAAATGGAGGCGCTCATGCCGTGAAAGACCGGGGCCTGGGTGAGACGCAGCGAAGGGAGGGGACTCTACCACCAAGAAGGCTGGCGAGGTTGCGTTCGATGCGGAGTTCGATCTTTTCGAGCTTGTGAGCGGATTCTTCTCCGAGTCTGGCGAGCATCGCAAAGGCGGCTTGTGTGTCGAAGAGTTTCTTATGCAGGGTCTGGAAGCTGAGGAGGGCGACAGTTTGTTGCTGGAGCTCAGTGATGCCTGGGGTGCCGAATTCGCTGGCTGGTTGATAAAGGTTGGCCACGCTGCGGGTAATAGGGGCAACTGAGTTTAGGGTTTGTAGGAAGAGGCCAAGCATGGTGGCGGCCGGGTGGGCGATGACTTCTACAGGGGCGGCTGGTCTTGAGATGGGGGCTTCGCTGAGGGGAGAGCGGAGGCGTGCAGTTGGGTCGACCTCAAGGACGCCAGTGAGGTCGATCAAGTCGCGGGAGCGCATCTTGCGTACTTTGGCGGTGGATTCGAGGTCTCCAGCGAGCATCACAATAGCTGCGGCTTCGACTACTTTTTGATCGAGCGGCGACATGAGGGCCAAGTCGTCTTCATCGCGGACCAGGGTTTTGCCTTCGTCGTCGGTGGTGTCCATCGGCTGGACGTCAAAATCTTTTGCGTGCTCGCGGATTTCGCGTCCGAGCAGTGTCTGGCCGCCGACGAGGGCGAGCTTTGGTTTAGCCAAGCGAGGGGTTCTCCGTTGCAGTTGGAATGGGTGCGTGCTTGCGGCGGAGCAGGCCACCGATGCGGACGATGATGCCGCTGGCAGTGTATGTGAAACACATCACAAAGAGGACGGGCTGGGAGTAGTTCCAAACCATGAAGATTACGCTGCCGACAAAGATGATGCTGAGAGGGGAGCGGGGCTGGAGGAGATTGAGATCTTTGAAGCTGCGGTAGCGCCAGGTGCTGACCATGAGGAAGCTCATGAGCGCGAGCAGAGCGAGCCAAAGGAGCGAAACGATCCAATTCTCGATCGGTACGCTGTTGGCAAAGTAAACGATGCTGGCGATGAATGCGGCTGCCGCAGGGATGGGCAAGCCAACAAAATATTTGCGGTCTGGACGGCCGGGATTTTTGGGGACCGGATTGGTGACAACGTTGAAGCGGGCCAGGCGGGCTGCTCCACAGAGGAGGTAAACGAAGGAGAGGAAGTAGCCGCCCTGGAGGATTTGCTCGCGGAAGGCGGGTTCGATGTTGTGGCTGACGAAGTAGAAGCCCCAACAGAAGGCGAGTACAGCGGGGGCGATGCCGAAGGTGATCACGTCGGCGAGGGAATCAAGTTCGCGGCCGAAGTCGCTGACCGTGTTGGTCATGCGGGCGATGCGGCCGTCGAGACCGTCGCAAGCAACGGCGACACCGATGAGCTGGGCGGCGAGGGCGTATTCGGGGATCGAGACCGCCCCTTGCTGGACAGCCTTGAGGGTGCCCTCGATCGTTTTAGTGATGGCGAGGAAGCCAAAGAAAACGTTGGCTGAGGTGAAGAGGGTGGGCAGGGCATAGGCAGCGCGCCTGGGCCTGCGTTCCGGGCTCTTGGGGTCGATGAGGCGTTCTGAGAGGCGCAGTTGCATGCTCCTTTATTTCAATCGCTTGGCGATGACGCTTGAGCCGGCCGAGACGCGGTCGCCGAGGATTACGCTCAGCTTCCAGTCGGCATTGAAAAGTACGTCGACTCGTGAGCCAAATTTGATCAGGCCCACACGTTCGCCACGTTCTACTGTATCGCCAGTGTCTTTGTACCAGACGATGCGGCGGGCGATGAGGCCGGCGATCTGGCTGAATTCGATGGTGGTACCTTCACCTTCCACGACAAAGGTGTTCTGTTCGTTTTCGGTTCCGGCTGCGTCGTTGCTGGCCACGAGGAACTTGCCGGGCTTGTAGGTGCGGCGGGTGATCTTGCCGGCGATGGGTGTGCGATTGACGTGCACATCGAAGACGTTGAGGAAGATGCCGAGGCGGGTGCGACCGTCTGGATCTTTGGTGATCGAGACTACTTTGCCGTCAGCGGGAGAGACGGCGACGGGGCCCTCGGCGATGACCCGATTGGGGTCGTGGAAGAACCATAAGCAGAAGATAGCGAGGACGTAGAAAGGGATGCCGAGCCAGGCGGTTTTTGTCAGGTAGCCAGTGAGCGCACCGACAACGGTGAGCCCCAAGGCGTACCAAATACCAGTAATAACCATGAACCTCTATTATCTATGTCCAGCGCTGAACTTTGGGCTTGGCAGCGATGGAATAAGAAAGTTCGAGGCCGATTCGGTACTTTAGGCCCTTTTGGCGGCAATAGCGGACGCTGGCGGAGCCGTCGATTTGCCAGGCGGGGACTTTGAGTTGCACAAACTGGCGGAGCGAGAGTTTGCGTGACATCTCGATCATCGCGCCGTTGTCTCCGAGGTTGGTGAGCACGATCCTATCTGTCATGCTGTCGCCGGATTCGGTCTGCCAGGAGATACTGCCGGGGTCGTTGACTTCAATGCGCTGGGAACGGCGTTTTTCTGTTGCCATGGGTCCGCTTGGATAAAGCTTCGTTAATGTGGTTTCGACTTGACTATCGTTTCATTCTTCAATAGTGTTGAACGAAATTATGACATCAATCATTCGGGGCTTGGTATGTGGTGCCATGTTGTCCGCACTTGTTTTTGCTCAGGACACGCGAGGCAAGTTGCAGGGTTCTGTAACGGATGCTTCGGGCGCAGTGGTCGCCGGGGCCGCTGTGACGTTGGTTAATGACGATACCAATGTTCAGGCTCAGGCGAAGTCTTCTCCTGCCGGGCAATACCTTTTTGATTTTGTGACCCCTGGCAAGTACACCGTGAAGGTGGAGCTCACGGGCTTCAAGGCTTTTGTTCAGAAAAACATTCTGGTGCAGGCA
>CAZZGS010000304.1:0-2547 GCA_964653845.1 uncultured Bryobacter sp. | reverse complement strand
CGGTTGAGTCTGCTCCGGTGAGTGTTGAGTTCAATACTTCGAGCATGGGGTTGACGGTGAACACGAGGATGGCGAACAGCCTGCCAATCATTCACCGCAATCCATTTCTGCTGGTGAGCCTGAATCCGGCGACGGTGATCCGGTCCACGACCGAACAGAGCCCTTTTCATCATTGGGCGGCCTCGCAATTTGACGTGGGTGGAAATACGAGCACAAAGAACGACATCATTCTCGATGGGTCGCCTTCGATGACGGCACAGAAATCGAGCTACACACCGCCGATGGATGCGGTGCAGGAAGTGAACGTACAACAGAACGCCGTGGACGCCGAGTTTGGACACTCGGCTGGCGGAGTGTTGAGTGTGCAGATGAAGTCGGGCACCAATGCCTTTCACGGCACCGCCTATTACCTGGGCCGAAATCCGAAGCTGAATGCGCTGGCAGACCGCACGACATTTGCTCCTAACCTGACGCGGCAGAATACCTGGGGTGCAACGCTGGGAAGCCCGATCAAGAAGAACAAGATTTTCAACTTTGCGAGCTATGAAGGCTGGCGGACGCAGGAGCCGCGTTCGGCTTTTAATACGCTGCCCACTGATCTGGAGCGCAATGGCGACTTTTCTCGCTCGCTCAATACGGCTGGAGCCTTGCGAACGATCTACGATCCTTACACGACCACGGTAGCTGGCAATGTTGTGACGCGCACTCCGTTTGCGGGAAACGTGATTCCGGCGAGCCGCATCGACCCGACGGCCAAGATCCTGATAGCCGATATCTGGAAGCCGAATGGCGCTGGTACGGGCCCGACGGGAGTGAACAACTTTATCTCCGGATTTGCGAATCGCTTCAAGTACTGGAATTTCTCGGATCGCGTGGATTGGAATATCGGCGATCGCCTTAAAGTGTTTGCCCGCTATAACCGCTTCAAGACCTTCACCGAACAGGACGACTATACGGGATCGAAGGCGCAGCAGGTAGACGGGTCCAAGCGCCACTCGACTTCAGCATCGGGAGATGCCGTTTACACTTTGAGTCCTACGACACTGTTTAATATTCGCGGCGGCTACAACAGTATCGTTGACAGCTTTGGCGTGCCGGCTGCGACGCTGAAAGCTGAGGACTTGAAGCGATTTTGGGGCAACAATACCTGGTATCAACCCTATCTCGCCGATCTGCCAGACATCTACTACCCGGGCGTAGCGGTGGCTGGGCCGAGCAGCACTTCGCTTGGCCGCGGCGGCTACTGGTTTCAGGAGCCGACCTCCTGGAATATTGAAGCCAAGATGAGCAAGAACGTTGGCAAACACTATCTGAAGGTGGGCGGTGATTTCCGTCGCGAACTGGTGGTTGCTTCGCGGCCACGACCGATGAACTTCAACTTCGGACGAGCTACGACGGCAAATACGTTCAACGCCCCTAATCTGAACCTCAGCGGCGATGCGTGGGCTTCGATGCTGATTGGAGCGCTGGAAGGGAATTCGACAATTGGCTCGATTCCGATCCAGCGGCCGCAGGTGAACTACAACGGCTTCTTTGTGCAAGATGATTTCAAGATCACCTCAAAGCTGACTTTGAATCTGGGCTTGCGCTACGAGTACTTCACCGGAATGCAAGACCCGACACAGCGCTTGAGCCGCTTCCTCGATCTGAAGAATCCGATCCCGGAGTTTCAGGGGGCAAATGCGCCTGTGATCCCGGCTGCCGCGGCTGCATTGCGGCAGGCGGCACCGATCTACAACGGTGCCTGGGTCTTTACCGACAAGGAGAATCCAAATAGCTGGAATGCCCCGAAGACTCTGCTGATGCCTCGTCTTGGGTTGGCCTATGCGCTTAACTCCAAGACGGCCATCCGTATCGGTTGGGCGCGGTACATCGTACCGGCTCCTTTGACCGATGGCTTGAACATTCTTGGGAGTGTTCCGTACACCGGATTCGATGCGAACTCAACCACGATCGCATTGATTCAAGGAGTGCCGCAGCAGCGGTTGAGCGATCCTTTCCCCGGCGGACTTGTGCCAGTGCGTGGCAAGGAGTTTGGCCGCTATACTGCCCTGGGCGATTCTGCGACCTGGTATCAGCAGAACTTCAAGCCTGGCGTCAATGACCGCATCAATGTGAGTGTGCAGCGGCAGTTGCCTGGCAGGATTCTGGCTGACATCACGTTCTTCATGAACCTGGGCAGGAGCGCACCTTACAACTATGATGTGAATCAGGTGGACCCGCGCATTGGCTTTGCCGTTGGCAATGCGATCAACGCCGGTGTTGCGAATCCTTTCTTCAACCTCTTGCCGCAGGCGAAGATGCCGGGGCAGTTGCGCACGCAGCAAAATGTTACGGTGGGGCAGCTTCTGCGGCCCTATCCGCAGTATGGATCCTTGAACGAGACCCTGCGCGGTGGCTTTGGCAATCGCTATAAGTCGCTCCAGATGCAGTTCCAGAGGCCCTTCACCAATGGCTTCAACTTCACGATTGGCTACAACTACAATCGCGAACAGAACGAGGAATTCTACGACGGTGTCGACAACTTCACGAATACTCCGACCTGGC
>CAZZGS010000303.1:0-5886 GCA_964653845.1 uncultured Bryobacter sp. | reverse complement strand
ATCCGCGAGTGGGCAGCGTTTCCAGAAAGGCCTGCGCTCTAAGATTTTGAATAACTTTATTCACAAGAGCCAAGCTAGGAGCTGCAACCAGTGGTTTGGCCTTGTTGAAGTGATCAACGATTTCACGTTGGGTCCAACGTCGACCGGCATTCTCGGGAGCTAGTAAGGCACGAACGACACTTGCGGCTTCACTGCTGCCTAAATTAGGAGAAGAAGTTGCATTGATCCGTACCGGTTTCGCACCCGATCGCTCAATCAGCAAACTACGAGGAATCTCCAGTCGGCAGTTTCCCGCGAGGTCAAACCAGCTCCAGTTATTCATTTCGCAAAGCGTGGCCATTCTTGGCGAAACATAAGGCAAGCCCAAAACTCGCCGACTATACTTCGAATGACCGTGAGGGCATGCCCGATTCGCGAGACTTGAGAATTGGCTGGGCTGGAAGTGGAGTTTGCATTCTACAAAAAGTGAAGCTGATCCGCCCCCAGGCATGGGCCCGCAGGCGAGGAGGTCCCAGTTGGCAAAAGAACCCATAGTGTTCGTTCGACGGACTTCCCATCCTGCCAGCCACTCAACGTGAGACAGGAGGGCCTTGAGGACTTTTGCAAGTTGACGCTCAAGATCTGCGGCACCTCCAATGTTCGCATTATTCATCATGTTCACGATATCGTGAACATAGCATATATCGTGAACATTTATCAACCTGATTTTAACTTAACCGGCCTCTCTATCACTTCGTTGAAACTTGGAAGGCAAATTTGCCTATCCTACCTAGGACAGCCAAACTCCTTCTCATGCAAATCAAGGAAACCTCTCTCGCACAGACCCTGGCGGCGCTGACCATGTGCCCGCTGATGGATCAAAAGAAACCGGCCGCGGCCGCTGGCCTGCCGCCCATCATCGACCGCGAACTGCTTTTTGGCAACCCTGAAATTGCCGGCGCTCAACTTTCTCCTGACGGCAAATACATTGCCTTTCAGAAACCCTACAAGGACACGGGCAATGTCTGGGTGAAGAAGGCGACCGAACCCTTTAGTGCAACCCGGCTGCTCACGACCGAAACCAAGCGCCCGATCGGCGGATTCTTCTGGAGCCGCGATTCGAAAAACATACTTTTTATCAAAGACAATGACGGCGATGAGAATTTCAACGTCTTTGCCGTTGACCCTGCGGCTCGCGATCTCACCGGCGTCAAGAGCATTCAGATCCAGCTCTACAGCCTGCCGAAGAACGACCCTGATGTTGCCTACATCGGCCTGAACGATCGCGACCAGGCCTGGCATGATCTCTACACACTGATGATCTCAACCCGTGAGAAGACGCTGCTGCGCAAGAACACCGAGAAGATCGCTGATTGGGTATTTGATGAACAGGGCCAGTTGCGCTTGGCCGCTCAAGTTACCGATAGCGGCGAACAGCAGATCCTGCGTGTAGACGCCAACGGCTTCACCAAGATCTATTCCTGCGATGTGTTCGAGGCATGCGGGCGACACAGAGCCTGGTTCGAGCTATCTCTATGACCGCAAGAACAAGAAAATGACCCTGCATATGTGGCGCGTGAAAAGCTGCCGCGTGATTCGCTTTCGTCGATGCAGCCAATTCGCTACAAGTCGTCCGATGGCCTCGAGATCCCGGCTTATCTGACCTTACCGAAGGGCTTGAGTGGCAAGAGCCTGCCCACGATCATTGTGCCGCACGGTGGCCCCTGGGCTCGTGATTTCTGGGGCTACAACGCACTGGCGCAGTTTTTTGCCAATCGTGGCTATGCCGTGCATGCTGCAAACTTCCGTGGCTCTACTGGCTATGGCAAGAAGTTCCTGAATGCCGGCAATGGCGAGTGGGGCAAGAAGATGCAAGACGACCTCTTTGGCGCGTGAAGCACTTGATCGCCGAAGGCATTGCCGACCCAAAGCGGGTGGCAATTCTCGGTGGGTCCTATGGTGGCTATGCGACGCTGGGCGGTGTTGCATTTACCCCCGATGTCTACCGCGCGGGTGTCGACATTGTTGGCCCCTCGAACTTGAATACCCTGCTTGAGGCGATTCCGCCTTACTGGGAAGCTGGCAAGAAGATGATGTTCTCTCGCATGGCTGACCCCGGAACGCCTGAGGGCAAAGCGTGGCTCAAGGAGCGTTCGCCACTCACCGCAGCAGACAAGATCAAAACTCCGCTCTTTGTAGTTCAAGCTGCCAATGATCCGCGTTTCAACAAGGCCGAAGCCGAACAAATCGTCATCGCTTTGCGCGATCGTAAGTTCCCCGTCGAATACATGTTAGCCCCTGATGAGGGCGACGGCTTCCAGCGGCCGGTGAACAACATGGCAATGTTTATGGCGATTGAGAAGTTCCTCGCCAAGCACCTCGATGGACGCTATCAGTAAGGCGGCACGCCGGAAGTGCAGAAGCGTTTGACCGAGATCACGGTGGCCCCGGCAACAGTAAAACTTGCACCGAAAGTAGATGCAAGCATAGCCACGATGCCGAAAACGGCGGCGGGTTTGACGCCGGGGGTCTACAAGTATCAGGCGAAGATTTCCGTCGCTGGCCAGGAGATTCCGATCAAGCTCTCAACCATGATCAAGGAAGAAGGCGGAATGTATATTGCCACCGATACGATGGAGACGCCGATGGGTCAGGTTAGCGACGAAGCAAGTCTGGACAAGGCGACGCTTGAGGTAAAGAAGCGTAGCGTTCGTCAGGGCCCAATGGCTATCGATGTCGCTTACGCCGACGGTAAGGCTTCAGGCAAGATGGCCATGAATGGGCAGGATCGCCCGATTGATGCGGCCACAGGTGGGGCCCTGTTTGCCGATTCTGCGGCCGCACAGTTCTCGATTGGAGCATTGCCTCTGGCTGATGGCTACGAGGTGGAGCAGAGCTCTGCCGACGGTGGGCCAGAAAAGGCCACCATCTGGATCGACAAGGCAAGCCGCAAGTCGGTAAAGACGACCTCGATCATGCCGGCCATGAATGGCGAGACGATGGTGATGGAGCTGCTGCCCTAACGGGCGAGCGGATAAGTCAGACCTTCCATCAACCAATCGCGATTGAGCTGGACAGCCTCTGTAAGAGTCTGTACCAGCTCTTCGCGTTTATCGTAGAGACGGTAGCCGGTGCGGGGACGCAGGTAACCGCGGGCCTTCGGGTTGTGTTCGAAGAGATGCTCTTCGCCCACTTCTTCCGCCTTCTTCTGGTAGTAGGCGCGATTGTCGAGCAGGGCCTTGATGATGAAGGGCATGAGCAGCGAGTAATCGCTCTGCAGGCTCTCTGTCGCCTCGGTATATGTGTCTTTGTCCACCTTGCCCCAAGTGACCGCTTCGGCCGGGAAGCAACTGGAGAGCGAGCCATCGGTAACGGGCGCAGTAACGATCTGCACGTCGAAGTTATAGCCACGCACGTTGGGTATGCCCAGGATCTGTCCAAGAGCAGGCTCTGGCTGCAGGTTGAAGTTCTTGGGTACGCCGCCGCCGAGCACGAGTGTTCCGAGGGCTTGCACGGGGTTCTGAAATAGGCCCCAGTAGTGATAAGCGCAGGCTTCGAAGACTTCGGCGTGGATGTCGAGATCAAAGGCGTAATCGTCGATCAGGCCGGCCTTCTTCATCGCCCAGAGTTTCATCGAATTCAGGAAGACACTGCCATCACCGGGGGCACCAACAAAGACGGGCACAGCAAGACGGGTGCAGGCGGCGAGCAGGCCTTCTTCCACTCCGTTTGCTTTCTCTTGCTTTGAATAGAACTTGCCCAGCAAGTTGCGCAGCTCGGTACCGGTCATCTTTCGCTGGAACTCGGGCAATTGCAGCATCGCGGTGAGAAAGCGATCCTGGTCGAGCAGGACGTCCTCATCGAAAGCCATGTCAGTGACTCGAATGGTGCGCTCATCGCGCAGGGCACCGTCATCGCCGAAGATCGGAACTTCGTGGACGGGGTTTTTGTGGCCGTCGAGGCTGCGGTGGCCGTCGTGGTAGCAGACGGCATCGGTAGTCGAGAGATAGGCGACCCAGCCGGTCTCAAGGAAGGGCAGCAACCAGGTCTGGTGTTGTCCGCTAACCGTGATCGGGCCGGCAATGGCGACCGTCAAAGGGCAGCCCATACCGATTGCTGTGTCGAGGATCGAATAGACCCGGCGCAGAAAGGCTCCACCAAAAGCAGGTAGGCAGTTGATGAACACTTCGTGCAGGCTGTTGCACTCGTCGACGCGTTTGGTAACGACAGTGCGCTTGTCAGGGTGGTGGTGTTGGTTCATTGGCTTACGACGCTCGTGAGTTGTTGAAGAATTTCCTGAAGCAGTGGGGACTGCGGATAGGGATGGCCGTGATACTGGCGAAAGCCTTCGCCATAAGTGAGGCCGGCGAGGCTGCCACGCTTGGCCGTCCAGCGCGTGGCGGTATCTACGTAGTCGTCCATGCCGTGTTGCTTCTTGAGCCAGTTGCGTTGGGAAGCATGGCAACCGACCAGAGCTTGCTTGAGTTCGATCACCTCAGCCACGTCGACTACGAATTCTGGACGAAGGGGATTGCCGTCGCGATCAATGCCGTCGGCCGAATCCATGAAGTAGAGATGCGGGATACGGTCGATCGCGGTGAATTCACCGGTAGAGTAGTTGGGGGCTGAGGCGCCAAAGCAGGCGTCACGAACCAGGGCATGCGTGGCTTCGTGATCGCAATGATAGTCGGGATTGTTTGAGGTGATGACGATATCGGGACGAGTTTCACGCAGGATCTGGGTGACACGCCGACGACCGGCATCGTCATTAAAGATGGCGAGATCACGAAACTCCGCGCAAAGATAATCGGCGCCAATCATGGCGGCTGCGGTGGCGGCTTCCATGCGGCGGATGGATGAAATTTCGTTAGGCCTCAGTTCGGCTGAACCGCAGTCGCCGGGGGTCATAGTGCAGATGGTAAGCGAGATTTCAGTACGAGCCAAAAGGGCAAGCGTACCGCCGGCGAGGATCTCGACATCGTCTGGATGGGCGTGGATTGCCAAAATTCTCATGGGTTTTGTGGGAAATCACTATTCTCGCATGCAGCTTGAAGGCGCGGGATTGATAAGATCAGAAGATCATGACTCTGAGAAGCTACACGATCACGCAAGGGCGCGACCGAGCGCCAGCGCGCTCCATGTTGAAGTCCATTGGCTTTACTGACGAAGATTTGCGCAAGCCGATTATTGGCATTGCCAATACCTGGATCGAAACGATGCCGTGCAACTACAATTTGCGCGACTTCGCCGTTAAGGTAAAGGAAGGCATCCGTGCCGCCGGCGGAACGCCGATGGAGTTCAACACGATCGCGATCTCAGACGGCGTGACAATGGGCACCGAAGGCATGAAGGCCAGCCTGGTCAGCCGCGACTTGATTGCCGACTCGATCGAGCTGTGTGCTCGAGGCTATATGTTTGACGGCATCATCGCACTGGTGGCTTGTGACAAGACCATCCCTGGCGCTGCCATGGCGCTGCTACGGTTGAACGTCCCCGGTGTCATCATGTACGGTGGCACGATCATGCCGGGCAAGCGCAATGGTATCGACATCACCCTGCAGGATGTGTTTGAAGCTGTTGGCGCCAATGCCGCAGGAAAGATCTCCGACGCCGAACTGCTCGATATCGAAAACAAAGCCTGTCCGGGTGCCGGTGCATGCGGCGGCCAGTTTACGGCCAACACCATGGCCACGATCATGGAACTGATTGGACTTGCCCCGATGTTCACCGGTAGCACACCTCAAGTCGACCCAGCCAAGAACGATGTCGCCGTTCGCTGCGGCAAGATCATCGTCGAAGCGGTCAAAAAAGATCTCAAGCCGCGTGACATCTGCACTCGCGCCGCCTTTGAAAACGCGATTGCCAGCGTCGCCGCCACCGGCGGCTCAACCAACGCTGTGCTCCACC
>CAZZGS010000302.1:2069-5890 GCA_964653845.1 uncultured Bryobacter sp. | reverse complement strand
ATACGGTAAAACCATCTCCCTGCTCGGCTACGGCACCATCGGCAAAGCCGTCGCCACCAGAGCCGAAGCCTTCGGCATGAAAGTCCTCACCAAGCGCAGCACACACGAAGATCCCGGTTTCTACACCAACTGCGACTTCCTCGTCATCTCCTGTCCACTCACAGAAGACACACGGCGCCTCATCACCTACAAGCAGCTCGAATCCCTCAAGCCCGGCGCAATGCTGATCAATGTCGCAAGGGGCGAAATCATCGACGAATCCGCACTGTACACTGCCCTCTCCGCACGCAGTCTCTATGCCGCACTCGATGCCTGGTATCAATACCCAACCGACATTAACCAGACCCTAAACGGCTCGCGTCTCCCCTTCCATGAGTTACCCAACGTTTTGGTCACGCCTCACCTCAGCGCCTGGACCGACAAAATGATCGAACGAAGAATGACGCGGATTGCCACCAACCTCGACCGTCTGGCCAAAGGGGAACCTCTGGAGCGCATCGTCCTCACCGGCACCTGGGCACCCTAGCCTCTCCCTCAGGCTTGAGCTTTAATCTTGTACAAGCGGTGGGCGTTCCCCCAGGTCACTTTGGTGAGCGCCCCGCCATCCAGATTCTTGTTCAAGATCCCAAGCGTCTCGCGCGCCACACACTTCCCCTGCATACGCTTGGCAACACTGGGCCCCAATCCGTCCCCACGGCCATTGCTACAGCCGCAATCGCTGCCAAACATCAACTTGTTCTGATGCCGCTTCAAGAAGCCCGAAGTGAATTCTTCATCCCGCGACAAAGCGTTGTTGCCGGAATTCGCCGACACATCGCCATACATATTTTCAAAATCGCCAAGCAGCTTATCGGTAACCCCGCCCCTCTTCACCGGGCCAACGGGATAAGCCGCCTCTTCATGATAATCGGCACTCACATTGGCCCAGAACGCATCGGCGTGGCCCACGAACTTGGTCTTCGGATAAGCCTTCAACATGGCTGCGAAATTCTTGAAGCCCGTTGACCACTTCCCTTCCCCTTCAAAGTGATCCACTTCCTGAAAGTGCACCAAAATCGGCACCCCCAGCTCACCAGCCAACGCATAAGCCCGGCGTAATTCCGGCCCATCCGCCGCGACATGATATTTGATCTCGCCAAACGCGAGAGCCCCCTTCTTAACGGCGGCAGTCAACACCTGCTCCGCATCGGGCTTTGTAATGTCGGCGGCCACAGACCAGACAAACTTCTCCGGGTACTTGCCCACCACCGCCGCAGCAGCATCCCCAGCCCGGGCCTGCGTCAGCAGCACGGCCTTGTCCACGCCGCAACCATCCATATGCACGAGGTTCGCGTCTTTGTCCATCCGCAAATCCTGCCGCCAGTGCAGGTGTATATCGATCACCTTGGACTTCCACTTCGGCGCATCGCTAGATTGGGCAAAACAGGCGGCACCACTCAGGGCCAGAAACTCTCGTCGCGAATTCATGCCCCAAAGTCTATCGAAGTCACAGCCTCCGCAATAGCGGTCCCAAGCGACAAATGCTGATCCGCATCCAGATGCACCCCGTCCACTGCGCTGGTACGCGCGACAGTATTTGCATCAAAAAACGAACAACCCAAATCGACGGCCACCTGCCGCAATGCCTCAGCCAAGCCGGCACAGCGCAACTCTGCCCCCTCAAACTTCGGCATCGCAACAACCTCGGCCTTACGCAACGCTGGCGGAGCCACAATCAAAATCGGAGGCGCAACCATCCCGGGCTCAATCGGCGCCCGCCGCATCTCATGGACAATCGTCGCCACACCCTGCCCCGCAGTCCAGGCATTGTTGAACGGAGTGGAGAACTGAAAGTCATTCGCCCCCAGCATCACAATGGCCAGCGACAAAGGCGAATACACTTCCATTCGCGCGCCCAGTCCAACGAGCCCATTCCGGCCAGCCTTGAACGGATCTTCCCAAACCGTCCGCCGCCCATTGAGGCAATCCTCAATCACCCGAACCTTCCGGCCCTTGGCGACAAGCAAATTCTCCATCACCCCCGGCCATCGCGCCTCAAACGCCAACCGCGTGCGGGCTCCCGGCACAATCCCCCAACTCAGCGAATCGCCATAAACAAGAATGCTCTGCATATCGTCTTCCAACTTCGCACAACTTGCGGTTACGTTGCAGGAGGCAGAATCACCAACAGATCGGTGTTCCGAAAGTCCCGACCCAGCGTCAGCAGCCCGCACGCAAGGCCAATTTGGGTTTTATCTACGACCGAAGGTCATCCTCAAAACTAAATTTCGGCTTACGATTCAAGGGCACACGCAGCCCGGCTCCAAGCACTTCTTAAAATTTTGCAGCTCTGGTACAGCACCGCGATTGGCAATTTCTTGCACGGCAATCCGGATTGCATCCGACTGCGTTCGAATGCCTCTAACCCTCATCAGAAACTCAAGATCCCGCGCGAATTTCGGTGTCGGGATGATATTGAACTGCCCCATACAGCTCAGCACAAAGATAAGCCATTCATACGCATCGCCGCATCCTGCATCCTCGCGACAGTACCTTCAGGTTGCAACCAAGCGAACAATACGGGGCAGGGGAAGACTTTCATGAGGCCACTGTTTCAAATCTCGACGCAGTCCAAGACCTCGACTGAAAGCTGACGACGAAAGTGACTCCACCGGGACGAGTCGGGCAATATGCGGCCAAGTGACTTGAGACCGGCATCGCGGGAGTAATTTCCCAGATCGCCGTTTCGGGGGTCGCGCGCCGGGGGAAACTCCACACTACGCCGTGGATCGGGTGTAATCCGCTAGTCTGAGAATTGCTACGGTCACCATCGAACCAATTCGCGTAGAAATTGATCGGGAGGATGACGGCAGGATCCTTGCCTCCGTACCCGACCTTCCAGGCGTGATGGCTTACGGCAACACGGAGCTTGAGGCAGTCCGCAAGGTCAAGACCATCGCGCTTCAAGTGTTGGCCGGCATGATCGAGAGTGGGGAGCAGGTTCCAGAGCCTCTTCGGGTGCTCTTCGCGGCGTGAGCGTTTGAAGCGCAACCAAGGCCAAACGAATCGATGCGGCTTTGCTTCGTGCAGGGTGGACGCTCAGGAAGCAAGTTGGATCGCACCGAAAACTGCAACGGGCTTGGCTCTCCGAACTTCACTTTCTGCTTTTACGACAGCGAGAAAGCAGGGCCAGTTGCGCTCGCTTCACACAGTCATCAGATATTATGAAGCGGTTTGCCTCGACTGAACGCCAGCGTTAAGCTGTCGTCAGATACAGACTCGAGGTGCAAAAAGGAGACCAGCCTCGACCGATGTCACCACCACTTTAGCTGCGATTGGAATCGATCTCGGCGACAAAGATGCATGTCGGCAGGAGGTCGGCAACGCGTCCCCAAGGGGTCCCTCAATCCAAATCGGCACTTGCTCTTGGCACGGGCCGATCCCGCCAGCTTCGGCATCGCGCTTGTCTGGAACTTCCACTAGGCAGCCTACAGGATTTCGTCTCCGGAACGAGGCGTCTCGCCACCGTCACGCGACAGAAACGCGAGCGCGACCTCCCGGTCCTGTGCTGCAAGATAGAAAGGGAAGTGGATTATCGCGGTACGCAGTTCTTGTGAATCCATGCGGAGAGGCCGCGTTCGTCTAGATCCCCTGCGGCGACAGCCATCATAGTGTGGATAGCGTCCAATGGATCGGTCGCGAGCTTCAAGCCGTTGATGGCAAGGAAGACACCGATCGAGAGAAAGGCAGCCCGCTTGTTGCCGTCTACGAAAGCGTAGTTTTTGGCAATACCGAAAGCGTAGGAGGCGGCGAGATCTGCCCTGGTGCTATCCGCGTTATAG
>CAZZGS010000302.1:0-2059 GCA_964653845.1 uncultured Bryobacter sp. | reverse complement strand
TTATAGGCGTGGGTGTTCTGGGGGCGAGCCACTGCGGAATCAAGCAATCCTTCATCATCGCGCAAGCCTGAGGCACCGCCGAACGTCGCGAGGCTTTCCTCATGCAGCAATAACAAAGCTTTCTTGCTGAGCCACCGGGGTTCGGCTTTCATTTTGCAAGGGCTTTGAAGGTGTCGCGGTATTCCTTCATGAACTCACGTCCGGCTTGGAGCTGGTCCGAGATGGCCGGATCATAAGGTGTAATGAGATAGCCTTCCTTCGTTTCGATGGCATAGAGGACGTCGCCCTTCTCGACTTTCATGCGGGTCAGCATCTCTCTTGGAAGGACAGCCCCGGTGGACGTCCCAATTTTGGTCAGCTTTAGCGTGGTCATGGCTTCTCGTATACTTATAATCATTATAATGCTTTCCGTGCCATTTTCAATTCATGCCAATAGCTCGAGAGAAGCGTTTTATAGGACTTGTCCAAAATGATCGAGTTAAAACTCATGCTTGTCCTTCGCTTCATAGGAATCGCAATGATGCTGGCTGGCATCGCGATATTCACAATCCACCGCATCCGGCTTGCGCGCTGGGTCTCAGCGACTGGACGCGTGGTCCAGATGAAGCCCAGCAGAAACCCCCGCCGTAGCCGCGCACTGCGACCAGTGGTGGAATTCGTTGTTGTCGGCAGCGGCAAACGTCTGCGCTTCACCGACGAGACCGCGACGTGGCCGCCCCGTTACAAACCCGGCGACAGCGCGAAAGTGATTTACGCCCCCGAAGATCCGTCGAGCGCATATGTCTCTGACGCTACCTCAAGCTGGCTTTATGCTGCTTCGTTTGTCGGCATGGGCATGCTCGTGACACTTTTGAGTTTCGCCAGCGTGGCGGCTTCACAGTAAAAATGCAGTAAAAGTATAGGCAATCATGGCATTCCACGTCGATCTTCTTTAGGCAACTTCAAGGCAACATGCTCCCATTGACCTCCGTTACGTAGCGCATTACACTTTGGGAATGATCCGGTTGATCCGTCACAGAGCTCTAAAGCGGCCTCACGAAGATGACGATCCGCGATGCGTGATGGCCGAAGATGCCGTCAAACTGCGCGACATTCTGGCGCGTCTCGGTGCAGCCCGAACCTTTGCGGGCTTGGGATTTTTCTGGTTTTCGACTTCATCCGCTCAAGGGTGAATGGAAGGGCTTTTACGCTGTAACCGTTCGCGCCAATCGGCGTGTGATTTTCAGCTTTGTCGAGAATGATGCTTTCGATGTTGATTGGGTGGATTACCACTGAAACTAGGACTTTGAACTATGCCTATGAAAAACCCGCCCCATCCCGGCGGCTTCGTGTTGCGTCAATGCATTGAGCCTTTGGGATTGAGCATCACCGCCGCCGCCCTGGGCGTCACCCGCACCACACTATCTGAACTGGTGAACGAAAGGCGCGGCATATCCCCAGAAATGGCCGTGCGGCTGTCCAAAGTTTTGGCGGCAGCGCGGAAAGCTGGCTGCTTCAACAGGCGCAATATGACCTTGCTCATGTGGATGCCGGCCATCTCAAGTTGAAGCGGCTGCAACTGGCTTAGAAAGATTCTACAACTATCCTTCCGCCAAGGGTTCAGCCTAATTAGTCATGCCAAGGGGTAGGACGCGTCCCAAGCTGAAACTGTCCGGTTGGCGACTATCTCGGAGAAAACCGTCAAAAACTCCAATAAAACTCATAGAGAAAAATCAGGCTGTCGACAAATCCCGTAACGATTCAGCCTAAGCGACAATCTCGTTCCAGTGCTTCGCCGTGATGAACTGAGAAAGGTGCTTTGTGTTCGTCGTTACAATTGCCACTTCAGCGGTTGCGGCTCCAAAAGAAAGAGCCTGTGCGGCGAGAATGACGTCAATATCCAGTTCCTTGGAATCCGCCGTCGGTCGCCCCTGTTGTCGGGCCCTTGCCCAGAGTTCGGCTGACAACCGCAGGGCTTCATCGGTCAAGGGAATGTAGCGGTTTGAAGCTTTAGTGAAAAGGTCAAGTCGGCCCACGCTAAAAGGCTTATCCGCTCGAAGCAGTTCGCGTTTGAGTTCGT
>CAZZGS010000301.1:0-5897 GCA_964653845.1 uncultured Bryobacter sp. | reverse complement strand
AATTAATCCTCACCGAAGGCCTTCTGGGCGGTATCGCCATCCACAAGACAGGCAGCCCCTACCCGGCTGAAACCGAGCGCCTCGCTCTCGAAGCCGACGCCACAATCATGGGCGCCTTCGGTCTCCCCGAGTTCGATAACGCACCTCCCGCCATGCGCCCTGAAAAGGGCCTCCTCGGCATTCGTAAGACCCTCGGCGTCTTCGCTAACCTGCGTCCAATTAAGGCCTACGATGCCCTCATCGATGCCTCCCCTCTCAAGAATCATCTCCTCGCTGGCGTCGACATGATCATCGTCCGCGAACTCACCGGTGGCCTCTACTACGGCACTCCGCGCGGCATCACGGGTGTTGGTGACGAAGAACGTGGCACCAACACCATGACCTACACCCGCGCCGAAATCGCCCGTGTCACCCGCATGGCCTTCCAGTTAGCCAGCAAGCGCAAGCGCAAAGTCACCTCCGTCGACAAGTCCAACGTACTTGAGACTTCGCAACTCTGGCGCAAGGTCGTAGTCGAGATCGCCCCTGAATTTCCCGGCGTCCAGCTCGATCACCTCCTCGTCGACAACGCCGCCATGCAGCTTGTCCTCAAGCCCGCCCAGTTCGACGTTCTCCTCATGGAGAACATGTTCGGCGACATCCTTTCTGACGAAGGCTCGGTCATCACCGGATCCATCGGCATGCTGCCCTCAGCCTCAGTCGGCGCACAACGTCCCTCTGGTGCATGGGTCGGCCTCTACGAGCCCGTCCACGGCTCCGCACCTGACATCGCGGGCAAAGGCATCGCCAACCCCCTTGGTGCCATCGGCTCCATCGCCGCCATGTTCGAATACACCTTCGGCCTGATCGAAGAAGCGACTGTGGTCAATACCGCCATGGAAGCCACCCTCAACGCAGGCATTACAACTAGAGACCTCAAAGGCAACTCCTCCACTGAACAAGTAGGTAGGGCCATCTGCGAGGCAATCGGATAACTACTATGAGTCAGCCAAGAACCATCATTCAAAAACTTTGGGATTCCCACGTCGTAGCCAACCCGCCCGGCGCTCCCGCTCTGCTTTTCATTGACCTCCACCTCGTGCATGAAGTCACCAGCGCTCAGGCCTTCGACGGCCTCCGTCGCCGTGACCTCAAAGTTCGTCGTCCCGATCTCACCTTCGCCACTACAGACCATTCAACGCCCACCACCCCGCGCAACTTGCCGATTCTCGACCCCATCGCCAGGAGTCAGGTCGAAAAGCTCGAACGCAACGCAAGCGAGTTCGGCATCCCGTGCTTCGGCTTCCAGAGCGATAAGCAAGGCATCTGTCACGTCATCGGCCCGGAAAACGGCCTCACCCAGCCCGGCATGACGGTCGTCTGCGGCGATAGCCACACTGCAACGCACGGCGCATTTGGCGCTCTTGCTTTCGGAATCGGCACCAGCGAAGTTGAACACGTCCTCGCCTCCCAGTGCATCTTGCAGCGCCCTTCCAAGTCCTTTCAGGTTCTGGTTGAAGGCAAGCTTGCCCCCGGCGTCGGTGCCAAGGACATCATCTTGGCCCTGATCGCTCGCATCGGTATCGGCGGTGGCACTGGCTGCGTCTTCGAATTCTGTGGTTCTACCATCCGCAACCTCTCGATGGAAGAGCGCATGACCGTCTGCAATATGTCGATCGAAGCCGGTGCCCGCGCTGGCCTGATCGCTCCCGACGAAACCACTTTTGAATATCTTAAGGGCCGTACCTTCTCGCCGAAAGGCGCGGATTGGGATGCCGCAGTCGCTTACTGGAAAACGCTTCCCACCGACGATGGCGCAACCTACGACCGCACGATCTCGATCGACGGCGCCGCTCTCGAGCCGATGATCACCTTCGGCACCAATCCCGGCATGGGCATGGGCATCACGGGCTCTGTGCCTGATCCTGGCAACATCACCGACGCCCTCGAGCGCGACAGTCTCAAGAAGGCGTTGAGCTACATGGCCCTTGAGGCCGGCAAGCCTCTCCTCGGTCATCCCATCGATGTGGTCTTCATCGGTTCCTGCACCAACTCCCGCATCAGCGATCTCCGCAGCGCCGCCTCGATCCTCAAGGGTCGTAAGGTTGCTGACAACGTTCGTGTCATGGTCGTCCCCGGTTCCCAGCAGATCAAGCGTCAGGCCGAAGCGGAAGGCCTCCACGAAATCTTCCGCGCCGCCGGTGCCGAATGGCGTGAAGCCGGCTGCAGCATGTGCATCGCCATGAACGGCGATCAGCTCAGCCCCGGTCAGTACAGCGTCTCCACTTCGAATCGCAACTTCGAAGTCCGTCAGGGCAAGGGTGGCCGCACCTGCCTCGCCAGCCCCCTCACCGCCGCCGCCAGCGCCATCACTGGCAAAGTCACCGATGTCCGCACCATGTTGGGAGGCAACTAACCATGGAAAAATTCTTACCCTTTGACAGCCGCATGGTCGTCATGCCCATCGACAACATCGATACAGATCAGGTCATCCCCGCACGCTTCCTCAAAAAGACCGATATGGAAGGTTGGGGCGACTTGCTCTTCAACGACTGGCGCTATGAATCCGATGGCACACCCAAGCCAGACTTCATCCTCAATCAGGAGTCGTCCAAAGGGCTCAAGATCCTTCTCGCTGGCGACAACTTCGGTTGCGGCAGCTCGCGCGAACACGCTCCCTGGGCTCTTACCCAGTTCGGCTTCCGCGCCATTCTGAGCACCTCATTCGCTGACATCTTCAAGAGCAACTCGCTCAAGAACAGTCTGATTCCCATCGTCGTGAGCCCCGAGATCCACAAGAAGCTTTTCTCGATGCCAGACTCTGGCGTTCACGTCGATCTCGCTTCACAAACGATCACTCTTGCCGACGGCACCAAGGCAGAATTCTCCGTCGATAGCTTCTCGAAGCAATGTCTGCTCGAAGGCGTCGACGAACTCGGATTCATCCTCAAGAACAACGATGCGATCGCCGCCTACGAGGCCCAGCGTTTCTCTACGTTGAATACTCTTGAGGGATAACAATCCAGCAGATGATGTAGATCAAGATCCCGGTACCGGCCAGGATCACAGTCGCTAGCCAGATAAGGCGCACAAGGGTGACATCTACGCCGAAGTACCGGGCAAAGCCCTGGCACACTCCGGCAATCCACTTGTCGCCTTGCGGGCGCACCAGTTTCTTTTCAACTGTGGATTTAGGGGTTGCTCCCGCTACAACGGGTGTCCCGCAACGCGGGCAAAAGTCCGCGTTTTCTTCTATCGCACCACCGCATTTTGTGCAGAACATACTACGGATACGCTATCGCGTTTAAGAAAGTTCCGCTCGCGCTCTCAAGTTCGCTACACCCGCCGTGTATCGCGTATCGGAGACTGCAAAGCTGATCGCGTCTTCCATCCATTCATGCCATACCCCGTCCGGGTCATGTGAGGCAGCCGTAATCGTATAGCTCTGCGGGCAAAGTTGACAATCGAATCGAAACGTCACGGTCCGCGTCTGGCCGGCTTCAACCGGCCCCAGTTTCAACTGTTCAAGCTCGGTATTGGTGCCATAAACTTCAAAGCCAATCCGGGTCCGGATCAGAATCCCGATCACCGGGTCAGCCACCGAGGCTGCGTATTTCGCCACCACGCGAATCGCCGCCGGCTGCCCGCTCTCAATCAGTGCCGTCGGCTTATCACCGCTATCGAGCACTTCAATCGACACAATCTCGGCCCGTCCATCGCCCCGCCGCAAACTCGGGGCCATCTCCGGGACCGAGGCATAAACACTCTTGAGGTATGCCTCTATGACTTCTTTTGCATCGCCACGCTTTACCATCTGGCCGCCGTCGAGCCACCAGATTTCGTCTGCCAGATTCCGCAGCACCTCGGGGTCGCTCGCCCCGGCGATCACAACGCCGCCGCTCCGCCTTACTCTTTCGGCTTCGGCCAACCACCGAAGCCGCTCTGGCAACTCCCGTGCACTCAGGTTCTGGCAACTGTGCGTTGCCGCCGCCAAAACATCTGCAATTCCCGATTCTCCGTGGCCAACGATACCGATCCAACTCCCGGCCGGGGCACTGACGCTAAACTTGTCAAAGCGAATGGACATTGTATTTAGCATAGCGATGCTCGCCTTCGCAGCCAAAGAGATCACCCTCAAGCCCGGCATCACCGTGCTTGACCGGCCCATGGTCATTGAAGAAAGTGCCCGGATTCTCGGCGCTCCTTCTGGCTCGACACTCAAGGCTTCGGCGAAATTCAAGGGTTCCGCACTGATCGTCGCTCGCGGCCTCAAAGACCTGAGCATCCAGCGGCTCAAGCTCGACGGCAACCGCCAGCAGCTCGACCGCAGATTTCCCATTGCGCCCTACGACAAGGCCTTCGCAGACTTCTATCCTCTGAACGGCATATTGATCGACAACTGTGAGGGCGTCATCCTGCGTGACATCGAGATCCGGAATGTGGTCAACTTCCCCATTCTCATCTCAAGGTCCAGCCGCGTCCGCATCCAGACTGCCCGCATCGACTACTCAGGCTCGCGAGACGACAAGGGCAAGAACAATACAACCGGCGGCATCCTCCTCGAAGAAGGCACTGCCGACTTTGAGATCCGTTTTGTCAAACTCCGGGGCATCCGCGGCAACGGTATCTGGACGCATTCCCGATACGAAAGCCCCCGCAACCGCGACGGCCTCATCCAGGAGAACGAAGTCAACGGCAGTGCCCGTGACGCGATCCAGGTCGGTCACGCTACCAACATCCGCGTCCTCAAAAACGTCATGGTCAACATCGGCTATCCGATTGAGCTGGTAGATATGGCCAATGGCGGCATCCCGGTCGGTATCGACACAGCCGGCAATGTCGACAAAAGCTTGTACGCTGAAAACCTGATTCAGGAAGTCAACGGCAAGTGTCTCGACCTTGACGGCTTTCACCACGGTGAGATCGTTTCAAACCGCTGCTACAACGCCAAGCCAGCTACCGCCTATCCGCAAGGCCACTTCGGGATCGTGCTCAACAACACCAATCCCGACATGAGAAGTGAAGAAATCCTGATCGAAGACAACGAGATCGAAGGCATGAAGTATGGCGGCATCTTTCTGATCGGAAGAAACCACATCGTCCGCAAGAACCGCATGCGCTTCCTCAACACTTCAAGCTGTACCGAGAGCCATGGCAAGGGTGCTGAATGTTATTTTGGCGACGAGCCAGACCTTCTGCGCAGTGGCATCTATTTTGGAAAAGGGGCTGAGCGCCCCGACCCGGCGAGCAACATCGTCGTGGAGAACAACCTCATCACCGGCTACAAAATGAAAGATCGCTGCATCGGCTATTCGCCTGCAATCCCCAAAACAAAATTGAAAGTCGACCAGAACATCTGTGTCGACGCAGAAAGGAAGGCCAAGAAATGAGCGTCGAAGAACAAATGCGCGATGACTGGAATCGCCGTGCCAAAGAAGACGCCCATTACTACGTCGCCTTCGGCCGCCACGAACAGGACGAAGAGGAATTCCTTTCTACAGCGAGCGACGTCCTGCGCGGTTTTGAACGTGAACTGAAGCGTGGCCTGCCGGGCACCAACCCACGCGCCCGCCGGGCGCTCGAGATCGGCTGCGGCCCCGGCCGCCTCATGAAGCCGCTCTCCCGCATCTTCGGTGAGATCCACGGTGTCGATGTCTCAGACGAAATGATCGCCTTGGCCAAAGAACGCCTCAAGCCGATCTCCCATGCCCATGCTCATGTTGGCAGCGGTGCCGACCTGCGCCTCTTCGCCGACGAAAGCTTCGACTTCATCTATAGCTACGCCGTCTTCCAGCACATCCCCTCAAAAGAAGTGGTCTTCTCTTACCTGGCCGATGCCGCCCGTGTCCTCAAGCCCGGTGGCCTCATGCGCTTCCAGGCCAACAACCTCGTTGCCGCCCGCACTGCGGCCCAGACCT
>CAZZGS010000300.1:2672-5900 GCA_964653845.1 uncultured Bryobacter sp. | reverse complement strand
AGCTACCTCAGGCCGGCTTGCCAACAACTCAGCCTGAGCCTTCGCCTCACCCTCAGCCCCCCGCTCCAGCGCCATTGTCATCCCAACCAGCGTCGTATTCGCATTGACCGCCGGCCGGCTAAACCACTTGTCCAAATTCCGGTTCAACACATAAACGCTAAACACAGCAAAGAAGAAAACCGGCAGAATCGTAATCCCAAGCGCCGCCACCAGCATTTTGGTGCGCAACCGCGACCCCTCGCGATTCTGCTGCCGCTCCAGATAAATCTTGATGAAGCTGCGAAAGAGCAGAAATCCGATCAGCACCGTCAGCAAAAACACCACGGTCGAAACGGCCCAGAAAATCGTAACCTGCTGCGGCCCATCCGGCGTGACGTCGCCCAGGCTGAAGCTGCCCTGCCACACCAGCAGGCCCACCAGCACCGTCAGCGACAACGCGCCGAGTCCGTACAGCAGTTTGTGCTTCATGCTTCCACTCTACTCATCTCGAAGAACGGTGTCGATGCCGAAGGCGGGAAGACAGATCGCAATGTACTCGCAACCCTCAGCCCCGGGCGTCGAATAACGAATCCATTCGCCTGCCGAAGTCTTCACGGCCTGCCCCGCATTCACTTCCATCACCCCATCCTTGTGCTCCACGCGCATCGTCCCGCGCAACACCACCGTCCACTCGTCAAACTGCGGCGTCTGCCCCGGCTCGCTCCACCCGCCCGGGCTGCGCATATGAGCCACGCTCAGACGCTCTTCTTTCGAGTTCACCCGGCCCACATACTCATCGATCCGCTTGCCTCCCGGCACCGGAATCGTCGTTGGTCCTGCAATCAGTTCTGGCATTTTTATGCTCCTTCCACCATCATGGCTCCCCATTGAAAACCCGCTCCAAAGGCCGCAAACACAACAGGCCCATCCCAGCCCCCATCCCACTCGCTCGCAGCAATCAGCATCGAGGCCGAGCTCGTATTCCCATATCGCGCAATGTTGTTATAAAACTTCGACACATCCACGCCCACTGTCTGCGCAATCTTCGAGAGCAAATTCGCATTCGCCTGATGCATCAAAAACACGCGAACATCCGTTGCCGCCACCCCACGCCGCGCGAGCAACGTGGCAATCGCCGCCGGCACCTTGCGCGCTGCATGCAGAATCACCATCCGTCCATTCATATGCACCGGCGATCCAAACTCCAGCTTCAACTCTCCAGCCGCAGACCCATCTGTGCCAAGCTCAAAATCCACCATCCTCGCGAATCCCTGATCGCGATCCACAACACAGGCTCCAGCGCCATCCCCAAACAGCATCGCCGTGCCTTTCTCCCGAGGCTCGGCCATCACTGGCACGCTCATCTTCTCTGCCGCCACCACCAACACCTTACCCACACGAGGAGCCCACTCGAAAGCCTGAGCCATCGCAAACAAAGCCCCGGCACTCGCCATCGGCACATCCATCGCGATCGCCTGCGGCGCACCGAGGCGAAACTGTACCTCACTCGCCGGCCCCGGGAATCGCCGCTCGGCAGTCCCGCTCGACACAAGAATCAGCCCCAGCTCCGCCGCCGCCGCGCCACTCTTCTCAAGAGCATCAACGCCAGCCGCCACCGCCATCGAAGCAACGCTCTCATCCTCACGCGCAAAGCGGCGCATTTCGATACCAGACATCTCTCGAATCCAGTCGGGCTCTGCACCCAGCAGCGCACCCATCTCGACATTGCCAACCACTCGCTCGGGCAGATACTTCCCAAACCCGCGCAGAAACGCCATTGCTTAAGCCCTCGCCTCCACGTATTCGGTGATCCGGTCGATCGTGTCGAACTTGCGCGGATTCAAATCGCCATCCGGAACACTGATGTCGTATTCCTTTTCAAGCTTGGTAATCAAATCGGTCAGCCCAAAGCTGTCCAGCAACCCGCTGTCAAAGAGGCTCTCATCGCTACCAATAGTGATAGGCTTGCCCGCAATCTCAGACAGGATCTCAGTAATTCTCTTTTGCTTCATCGTTGTTCCCATTCCCCTCGCTGAAGATCTTCTGACGGATCTTCCTGAATTCCTCATAGTGTGCGATCAGATCCTTATACAGGGTCTCGCCCACCAACCGGTAACCCGGGCCCGTCAGGTGTACAAAATCACCCTGAGCAAACCCGGCATAAACCCATCGCTTCATCGCGCCATTGCCGCCCATCCGCTCACGCAGATCCCAGAACGCGGCTCCAACTTCCAGCGCAACCTCGCGCTGCACTTCGCTAATCATGTCCAGCTTTGGCAGCGGGCCCCACACGCGGTTCACGCGCTGCGCCCGGTCTGGCGGGCCTACAACCAGAAAACTCGCCCCCGGCGCCATCGCCCGGTACCGCAACAACACTTCGCGAAACATCGCCCTGTAACTATCCGCCGTCCAGTCTCTCTGCCCAGCCTCATTCGTTCCATAAGCAAAGACAATCAGCCCCGGATTTCGTTTCTCCAGATGCTCACGCAGTTGCCCTTCTTCCCAACGCAAACTTACATTCGCCTGCGCACCATTGATCCCAAGCGTCTCCCAGGTCAAGCCGCGATTGCGCTCGGTCACCCACCCAAACAACTTCACCGGCGCACTTGTAACCGTCTCCACCGTAAACCGCTTCAACCCCTCCGGAACACTCATATTCCAATACCCAGGCCCAAGTGGCCCATTCGTATCGACAGTCGCAGCCTCGGCACCATCCACAAAAACCCTAAAACTCCCACCACCCGGTTGCTTCAAGTAATACAGCTCAGCCTTGTCCCCGTCCGCATCGAGATAAATCATCTCTCCCGCCCGCTCGGTAGTGATCGATGTCCCACCCAATCCGTAATATCCGTCGGTTCCTTTAGTAAGCAGCCCCTCGGTTTCCCAGCGAGTACTCTGCCACGTCTTCACATCAAATCGGCGATAGCCCTGGAAAGGCCGCCCTGCAACGCTATATCCTGCACCCCCATTGCCAAAGCGCAATTGAAACATCGTCCGCAATTGATTCGCCCAATCATCGCTAGCCGTGTGTGAATCCCCATACTGCAACACATGCAAGGTCTTTGCCGCCCCACCTGTTTGCTCTAACTGCCAAAGCTGCTCAAAGAAAGGCACAAGCGCCGCAGAGTTCTCTACCGCCGCCGCCGCAATCGCATCCATCGCGTCGGCCACATATTCTTTCGAAGCTTCTTTGACCTTGGCGCTAACAACAGGCGGCTTGGGCGCCGCCACCCGCACCCGGGTCATCAC
>CAZZGS010000300.1:0-2662 GCA_964653845.1 uncultured Bryobacter sp. | reverse complement strand
GCCGCACTCACCGACTTCTTCACTGCAGTCTTTTTCTTAGTCGCCCCCGCTCCCCAACCGGCAAGGCCAAGCGCAAGAGCCGCAACTGTGAGTCCGCGCAGCATGATTCATCTCAATCTTCTCAAACTCGGGCATCATAGAGGCAGATGTTGTCCCGCCGTGCCCTTCTCCTCCAATCCTCGGCTCTGCTAGCGCAGGAGGTCACCTTCTCCACTGGTGTCAATGTCATCAACCTCCTCGCCACTGTCCGCGACAAGCAGGGCAACCTGATCCAGACCCTGAAGCAGGAAGATTTCCTGCTCGCTGAAACCAACAAACCCCAAAAAATTACCTACTTCGCCCAGCAATCTGACCTGCCTCTCCGTCTAGGCCTCCTGATCGATACCAGCATGAGCCAGGAAAAAGTAATCCCCGCAGAACGCGCTGCCGCTTACCGTTTCCTCGACACGGTCTTGCGAGAGAAGCTCGACAAAATCTTCCTGATCCAGTTCGATACCCTCGCCCGCGTCCGCCTCGGCTTCAGCACCAGCCGCTCGCAACTCGAAACCACGCTCAACGACATCGATACGCCTACCCGCAAAGAACTCCGCGCCTCCGGCGGTTCCGGCACCTCCCTCTTCGACGCGGTAGCCTCAGGCGCAGAACTCATGAAAATGGAATCCGGCCGCAAGGCCCTGATCGTCCTCTCAGACGGCGTCGATTCCTCAAGCGACCACACCCTCCCAATGGCAATCGAAGCCGCCCTCCGCGCCGACACCCTGGTTTACACGATCTACTTCACCGATTCGGGTTTCTACAGCGGAGGCTTCGGAGTGCCTAACGGCCGGGCAGTAATGAGCCGACTGTCAAAAGAAACCGGCGCCGGCGCCTTCGAGGTCACAAAGAAGCAATCGATCGACCAGATCTTCGCCGCCATCGAGCAAGAGTTAAGAAGCCAGTACAGCATCGGCTACGTCTCGGACATCCCCGTCGGCTACCCTGCCTTCCGCAAAATTCAGCTCACCACAAAACAAAAGGGCCCCACCGTTCAGACCCGCGACGGCTATTGGCCTAAAAGACCTTAGTCGGAAACGCTTGAATCGCAAGCAACCTTCCAGCCCCAACGTGTATTTACTTGCCAAGCCAATCCGCCCATGCGGCCCATCTCCAAAAGAACTGCGCGATTCCCACCCTTCAACTCCCCTTGCCCAAGTCCGGCACAGCTTCGGCTAAATTCGGCCAAAAATTGGTCTAGGTGCGTGCATTGGCTTGAATCATGGCCTTGGTGTTGGTATGAGCACCCACAGCCAGGAATTCCCGTGCGAAGCCTAGCAGCCGCAGGCCGGTACGTATGTAAGTTGAGGGACGCGCGTAATAGAGTAGGCCCGTAAGGGTATTGCTGAGTAGCGGCGTTGGATGAATCGAAGGACTCATAGCGCCCATGGCAACCTCTCCTTTGACAAGGCGAGCAAAAAGATTGCGATCAAAGGAATCAATGCTCATTTCTGCGATCTGGAAGCCAGCCTTCGAGGCGGCGAAACGCAGACTTTCAACCGTGAAGCCTACGACGTGAGCTTGATGGAAGCGGGCTGCGGGGTGTTGATGAACGGAATCGAGATTGGGGACTTCGAGGATCAAACAACCACCAGGGACCAACCAGTTTTGGAGGCGGCGCAGAACCGCCAGAGGGTCTGGCTGGTGCTCAAGAACATGAAAAAGGCTGATGGCGTCGAAGCTGCCATTGGCGATATCGACTTCAAGCACCCCCCCAGTGCGAAGGTCTGCCCCATATTCGCGGCGAGCGAACTCGGCGTAGACCGGGTCGGCTTCAATACCAGTCGCAGTGTAGCCAGCGGCGTTGAGCGCACAGACAAACTCGCCTGAGCCCGAGCCTACATCGAGCACTTTGCACTGCGGGGCTAAGTGGGCTCGCAAGCGCCGCAACCGAGTCAGGGCCAATCGAGCGGAACGATAGACATTCTTGGCCTTGGGCTGACGTACACCTTTGTAGTCGTTTCGGTAGTCCATCTCGTGGAACCGTTTGAGATCCTCTATGGAAGGGAGTGGATCTGTGCGGTAGATGCCGCATTGGCGGCAAGCCACAGTGGTAAGTGACTTTGCATGTCGATCCAGGCCTGAGATCCAGAGTGCTTCAAAAGAAGTACAAAGCGGACAGGGTGATTGTGCGACGAATTTTGAACCGGATCTCAATTTCAATATTCTATCGAAGATGAAGATCGGCCTGCCGGGAGTGGTGAATATGTAGCGAATCGCCTGCAACCGCGAGATGCGCTAGGGCTTCTCGCCAGGCTTAATCCGCCGAAAGCCGCCTGGCTTACCTTCCTCGGTAGGCTTTGCCTCTTCTGGCTTCACTTCCACCTTCACCGGCGCAGGCTTCGGCTGAGCCTCCTTCGCCGGTGGCGCTTCTACTTCAGGCTCCTTAGGGGCCGGCGCACTACCCACCCGCCGGAATCCACCCGAGCTGCTGCCCGGCTCGTCCACCGCCACCCGCCGCCGCGGCTTGATCGTATCCTGCACCGAATCATCCGCCCGCGTCGGCGTCCTGTCAGTCACAGCATCATTCGTACCCGGATTCCGTCTCGTCACGGTTGGAGTATCGTCATTGCTGGTGCTCGGCCCACTGGTCGTGCTGCCCTCCGACACCACATAAGTAGGCCGGTAC
>CAZZGS010000299.1:0-5913 GCA_964653845.1 uncultured Bryobacter sp. | reverse complement strand
GTCTAGAAGGATCAAATTGTCACAGCGCTCTGCTTCCTCGTAGAGGTGTGTAGAGACAATGATGGCGGTGCTGCGCTTCTCGCGTAATTCTTCGATTGCCTTCCAGAATTCATCTCTTGCTACTGGATCGAGGCCAGTAGTCGGCTCGTCAAGAATTAGCATCTGCGGCTCATGCAGGAGTGCGCGTGCGATCTCGGCACGTCGCTGCAGGCCTCCCGAGAGATTTTTACCCAGATCCGCGCGGCGATCCCAAATGCCGAGTTGATACATTGCCTGGCGTACGCGTTCGTGCAGGATTCGCCCTGAGAGGCCGTAAAATGCCCCACAGGCCAACAGGTTCTCTTCGATCGTCAGAAGTTTGTCGAGGGTTTGAGTTTGAAAGACTACGCCAATGCGGGCACGAACGGCTTGCGGGTGCTTGGCCGTATCAAACCCGCAGACTTCGACTTTGCCTGACTGGGGTTTGGTTTGGGTAGAGAGTAGTCGTAGCAGGGTAGATTTGCCTGAACCATTCGGGCCAAGCAGACCCACAATCTCTCGCCGGTTCAAATGCATAGTGAACTGATCGAGAGCGACCAGGCTTCCGTAGCGATGGGTAACGTTTTCGACAGCGAGCAACATGAATTTACCTTGGGGCGAAGATCAAAACAGCGTAGAGCACGGGCAGATAAACCACCGAAGCCAACAAGACGCCACGCGCGTTTTCTCTGCTTCGCTCCTTGAACATTTTCCAGGCACAGTAGAGCAAAATCGCACCCATCACGATTGCAGTTGCCAAATAGACTTTGCCACTCATGGCCAGTAATGCCGGTAGCAGGCTGGTTGGCACCATCAGGACGGAAGTCCAAAGAATACGATTCGCTGTTGAGTTCCCGTCTGGTTCTACCACTGGCAGCATCAGGATGCCAGCCTTACCGTACTCTTCGCGGTACATCCAGGCGATCGCATAAAAATGTGGAAACTGCCATACGAAAAGGATCGCGTAGAGTGCCCATGCTTCCCAGGTGAGAACACCAGCGGCGGCTGCGAATCCGATCAGCGGTGGCATGGCGCCGGGGATCGCTCCAACGGTGGTTGAGTGCGGCGTCATTCGCTTCATTGGTGTGTAGCAAAAGAGGTAGGTCACAAGGGTGAATAACCCAAGGCATGCCGTCAGCAGGTTGCAACCCAGCCAAAGCTCGACAAAGCCAAGGGTTGCCAGGATTGCCCCAAAAACAAGGGCGTTAGCTGCCGGGATCTTTCCTGAGGGCAGAGGACGCGAGGCAGTTCTCGACATGAAGCGATCTGACTCACGCTCCCACCATTGATTGAGGGCGGCTGTGCCGCTTGCGAGCAACCCCGTGCCGAAGATGAGGTGGAAGAGGACCCATTGGGTCTTTTGAGGATTGAGCTGTGGCAGGCCGAAGTAAAAGCCGATGGCAGTGCTCATGAGGATGAGCCAGGTAATGCGAGGCTTGGTAAGCGCCAGATAGTCGTTAAACGATGACATGGAATGAGCAATCAGACCGTCCCTGTGGACGGCAATCCCGCAACCTCCTGCTTTCTTGAACTTGCTCTTACCAAAACAGAAGTTATGGTTGTAGCACCCATCACAAGTGCTCCCGTCACGATGTGGGCAATCGAGAAAAGTCTTGTATCGGGTAAGCCATTATTTTCGCCTTGCCCAAATCGAACCACATAGGCGGCAATACCCAAGACCACCTGTAGAACCACAATCCACAAGAGGATAATCGAGGCCGAACGCGCCGGGTGTGCCTGAGGGGCTGGCTCCATTACGCCCGTTGCGAAATAGAGAAGAAAGGCACCCACCAGCATCGCTCCAAGGACGTGCGAGATTGCCCCCATCAAACGGTAACGGAGTGTTGCTCCCATGGCGATCTGTAGAATTACCAGCCAGGGTGCAATCGCCGCGATGCTACGTAGCGAGGGGCTTCCGTGGTCGATAAAGGAGGTAATGCCGGTTAGAAGGCTGCTGGAATGAAGTGCCCAAAGGCAGGAAATCCCGAATGCGAGCTGCAAAGCGACATCAACGAGGCAGATCACTAGCACTGATTCTTTGGGGACTTCAGCTTTCAAAGCGAAAACGGTAATAACAGCCAACAGAAGCGCCGATAATGCTCCTGCACACAAGAACTGCCAACTATTCTCTTTCTTAGTCATTCTGCCTGTTAAACTTTCATTCTAGCCGACTGGCCTTTGTTTGATGCCAATGCAGCCCACCCGCGCTCTTCATTCCGGAGATTTATTTGGCCATTACCGATTGGAGAGACCTCTCGGAGGAGGAGGCATGGGTGTTGTCTGGCAGGCGACAGACACGAGGCTGGGCCGGAATGTTGCCCTGAAATTCCTTCCAGACGATTTTCACGAGGGCGGGGAAGTGGTGGAGCGCTTCCGCCGTGAGGCCCGCACAGCCAGCTCCCTCAACCACCCCAACATTTGCGTTGTCCACGATATCGGCGAGGATCATAACCGCCCTTTTCTGGTAATGGAGTTGCTTGAGGGCAAGACCTTGCGGCAATTTCTTCAGGAGCGCCCGCTGCGTGTCAGCGAGATTCTCGACATTGGTCTGCAGGTGGCCGACGCGCTTGATGCCGCGCATCAGCAGTCGATCATCCATCGCGACATCAAGCCCGCAAATTTGTTTGTGCTCGAAAAGTCAGGCACTGGAATTCAAGCCAAACTTCTCGATTTTGGCCTCGCCAAGCGGGACCTTCTCAATTGGGATTCGGCCACGATGACGGCCTTTCGTACCGACAGTGGCGTTGCGATTGGAACGGCAGCTTACATGAGCCCTGAGCAGGCGCTGGGGCAGAATATCGATGCCCGTAGTGACCTCTTCAGTTTTGGCATGGTGCTTTATGAAATGGCTACGCGGACCTTGCCTTTTCGCGGTGCCACCAGTGCCGCTCTGTTTGACGCGATTCTGAACAAGGCTCCTGCCAGTTTGCTGGCTGCCAATCCTGAGGCACCCGCAGAGCTGGAACGAATTATTCTCAAGCTGCTCGAAAAAGAGCCGGCCATGCGGTATCAGAGCGCTGCAGAGTTACGATCCGACCTGAGCCGCCTGAAGCGCGACTTAAGTTCTGCCACCAGCAGCCGCCGAACCACTGATGGGCGCAGGCTCGAAGCAGGGCAGTCGAAGATGCCACTTTGGTCGCGTGCCCCAGCTCAGGCTGCTTTTGTAGGCTTTGTCCTTGTGCTGGTTCTCTTCGCCGGCTGGCTTGCGATTCGCAGCCGAAGCAGTGCTGCACCTTTGCAGTTTGAGAGTGCCAGCTTCCGCTCAGTTACCGACACAAATGGGGCAGAGTTCTTCCCGCAGATCAGCCCGGATGGGCGGACGGTAGTTTATGCCAGCAATGAGCGCGGCAACTGGGATCTTTATCTTCTGGATCCCGACACGAAGAAACCGAGATTACTAACTGAATCCAGCTCCGTCGACGACACCGAGCCAGCCCTTTCGCCCGATGGCACGACTATTGCTTTCCATAGTGAGCGTGAGGGTGGTGGACTCTTCCTCTACGACCTGCGCAACAGTTCCGTTCGGAAGCTCAGCCCGATGGGACACAACCCTGCCTGGAGCCCGGATGCTGCAGAAATCGTTTGCGCCACTGAAGGAATCATCCGGCCGGAAGACCGCTACACAGCGTCAAGTCAACTTTGGGCTATCCGTCTTGATAACGGCGCACGCCGTCTGATTTACAAGGGGGATGCAGTGCAGCCGAACTGGAGCCCCAACGGCGAACGCATTGCATTCTGGGCATCCAAGGGTGGACAGCGGGATCTATTTACTGTTCGTGCCCGGCCTCGCAATGGAATCACTCCCGAGCCAGTTGCTTTGGTAAGCGATGCGGCGGTGGACTGGAATCCGGTCTTCAGCCCTGACGGGCTCTACCTCTACTTCATCAGTGACCGCGATGGCCGGATGTCGCTTTGGCGTATGCGCATTGATCCGGAGAGTGGAGAAGCACTGGGGAGCCCAGAGGCAGTCCGGCTGCCGGTAGATGAAGTGGCGCATGTCAGTTTCAGCCGCGATGGCCGGCGCATCGCCTTTGTTGAGTATGCACTGATCGCCAATCTGTACCGGGTTCGCTTTGACCCTGTCAAAGAAGTACTCGAGGCTGTCCCGGAAACACTCACTAACGGGAAGGCTCCGTTCACACGGCCCGATCTCAGTGCCAATGGCCTGTGGCTCGCTTTCAATTCGCAAACGAATCGGGACGATCTGTTCATTCTCGGTACTGACGGAGCTGGCTTTCGCAAATTGACTGACGATCAATATAAGAACCGCGGGCCGCGGTGGAGCCCTGACGGAAAGCGTCTGGCCTTCTTCTCTAATCGCAGTGGCTCGTGGGAAATCTGGACCTACACGATGGAGGGGGGAGTCCTGCAACAACTCACCAGAGGCGGATCTGGCACGACTGCCTGGCCCGTCTGGAGCCCTGATAGCAAGAAGCTCGCATATACGATTTTCGGTTTTAATAGCTTTCTGATGGACGTGGATCGACGCTGGAATGAGCAGAGCCCACAGGCGTTGCCTCCGATGGAATCCGAAGACGAGATCTTTTCTGCCTGGCACTGGAGCCCCGATGGCAAAAAGATCGCCGGTTTTACTCAGCGCGCGGATGGCGCGATCGCCGGGATTGCATCTTATGATTTCAAGGAATCGAAGTTCACCAAGTGGAGTGATGTCGGCCAGGATCCGCACTGGCTCAAGGATTCCAAGCGGCTTTTCTTCGTGCATGAGGGCAAGGTTTGGCTGCTTCATACCGATACCGGAGTGAGGCAGATTGTTGTGCAATCGAAGGCTTGGGATGTAGAACGCCGTGGCATTGCATCGAGCAGTGACAACGACTGGATCTACTTCAGCGGGTCGCGCACTGATTCAGAGGTCTGGCTCGGCGTCATCGACTAAATGTTCATCTCGCTGAGGTGTATCGGGCCGCCCAGTTCTTCTGGAAACCCAAAGCCGCGCACTAATAACACGTCAAGGTCGCTGGCTCTTGAAACTCTTTTTTCTTCGACAATGCGCCTGGCTTCCTCCGGGCCCATTCCTGATTTTCCAAGCCATTCTCCACCTCTGCAGATAACGGCAAGTTTGCCCAGCTTTTTGACGTGCGCCAGCGCTGCGGCCAGCGCCGTAGGCGGCATTCCTTCTTCCCACATCACTTCCACTACTCTTGCTCCAAATTCCGCCGGGCTTGTGCGCATAGGGCACCTAGGCTCTCCCTCTGTTGCAACCGTGTCTTTGAGAAGAAACGGCATTTTCAGCAACTCTCGTTCTGCGAAGAAAAGATAAACCATGGCGCGAGATTGCCTGTCGAGGAGTGCTTCTCTAAATAGACGCTCCTCTTCTCTGAGGCCTTCGTCAAAACTCGCAGATTCGGCTGCTGCCCGGATTGCGGTGATTGCCCTGAGCGGTGAATGCTGATTGCTGGCGGCCATTGTTGAGTAGGATTGCCAGTCACTGCTTGCGGTGCACGGCAATAGGTCTGTTCTCCTGCCGCTCGTGATCGTCAATGCCCTGGCAACTACATCGCCCTGACATAGTTGATCGACGATTCCCAATTGAAGAGCTTCTTGCGCATCGACGGTAACCCCGGTGACGCACATTCTCAGTGCGACATCGGAACCGGCCAGCCTCGGCAGGCGCTGCGTGCCTCCTGCACCCGGGATCAGGCCCAGTTTTACCTCTGGCAAGCCCACCACTGACTTCTCATGAAGGATCCGGTAATGGCCGGCCATGGCCAACTCCAGTCCGATTCCAAGGGCGGTTCCGTTCATCGCCATAACCACCAGCTTGCCCGCGCACTCTATCTGATTGAGCAGCGAATTCAGATAGCTCATGTCAGGCGCAATTTCCCGTTTGGTGATCTTTTCGATCTCGCGGATGTCTGCCCCTGCGACAAATAACTT
>CAZZGS010000298.1:0-5918 GCA_964653845.1 uncultured Bryobacter sp. | reverse complement strand
ATATACATGTAGATGGAGACGACGGCGAGCGGCAGGTGTTGTAGCGCATAGAGGTAGGCGCTATAGGCAACGATCGATCCAAAGATCGCAAGGTACACGACTGCGCCCAGAACTCTTGGGCTAAGTTGGACGTTCCAGTCCCCTTGTATTAAACAGAGTAGGCCCACAGCAACCCCTACGCTGGCCTGCTGAATCGCGCCTACCAGTACCGGATTGGTTTTGTCGTGGCGTCGTTTCTGCAGGATCGAGCCAAGCGACCAGGCAACACAACTCACCTGTAGGATCAGAAATCCTTTAACGGTCTCCCCATTGAAGCCAGAACTCAGCGCCTCTGGCCCCACCAGCCAGACGGCACCAGCAAAACCGACCGCCATCCCGATGAAAGCTTTCGGGTTGATTCTCTCTCCGCCGGGGATCAGTAGATCGACTCCGATCATCCAGAAAGGATTGACAGTAATGAAGAGTGCAGCAAGGCCACTGGGGATATGAGTCTCGGCCAGCGTCAGGGCGTAATTGCCAACACCGAGGGTAAGCAGACCGGTGCCAATCGGCCCATAGAGTTCTGCACCCTTCGGCATCGGCCATTTTCGCCAGTAGGCAAAAGCGAGGATGAGCGCCCCTGAGAGCAGAAATCGGCTGGCCACCAGCAGCAGAGGGGGGATGCCTTCGAGCGCAATCCGGATGCCAAGGTAAGTGGTGCCCCAGAAGAAGCAGACAGCAGCCAGGCTCCACCAGGCGGCTGATGATGGTTCAGTGCGAGACAAGCCCTCAGGGTAGCAAGTACAATCGAGACTTGATCATTACCGTCACACTCAATCCCGCAGTGGATCAAAACATTTCGGCCGATCAATTGGTTTTCGAAGACCGCGCCTACATTCTCGACAGCTTCGAGAGTGCGGGCGGGCGGGGCATCAATGCCTCGCGGGTGATTCAATCCTTTGGTGGCAAGACACTCGCTGTCGCTTTCTCAGGTGGCGACAGTGGTGCGCATTTTGAAAAGTTGATGCGAAGCTATGGCTTCCCCAGCGAATTCGTACCGATGAAAAACGCCATCCGCCACAACCTGTCGATTACCGACAAGCAGGGGCTGAGCGTAAAGCTCAATGAACGCGGGCCGCAGTTGGCACCCTCTGAAGTCGCAGCCATCGAACAGGCCATCGTGAAGCATCTGCCCAAGGCGAAGTGGTTGATGCTTTGTGGAAGTGTTCCACCCGGTGTGCCTAATGATTTCTATTCACGCCTGATCGCGGCAGCCAAAGAGCATGGAGTCAGCACACTGCTCGATACCGATAGCGACCCTCTAGCGCTCAGCATTGAAGCAGGGCCAACCGTGGTGACGCCGAATCAGCCAGAAGCGGAGCGGCTGCTCGGCCGGGCACTTCTGACGCGAAGTCATTTTGTCGATGCAGCCCAAAGAATTCGCGATATGGGCGCGGAGAACGTGGTCTTGTCACTCGGTGCCAGAGGCGCCGTTGGGTGCACTCAAGATCGGGTCTATGAGGTGATCCCCCCGCGTGTAGATGCAGTCTGCCCGATTGGTGCCGGCGACGCGATGGCCGCAGCTTTCACCTGGGCCATGATGAAGGGCAAGGCGTTTTACGATTCGCTGCGCTGGGGAGTAGCGGCCGGTACCGCGTCTGCGATGCTGCCTGGGATCAGCTTCGCCAATCTTGAGCAGACCAAGGCGATGTACAAGCGTGTGGAAGTAAAGCCGATCGGCTAGGAGAGCCGCACTTAGATGCGAGGCAGCCACATTCCCATCGTCGTTCCGAAGATTCCAACTCCCATGGCGATGGTCAGAACAAAGAGTCCCGCAGCAACGGCAAACTTCGCAGAAGCGCCAGATTTCTGCTGTACTCGAAAATAAACCTCCAGAACAGCGATTGGCACAACGAACTGCGCAAAGGCGAGGAAGTCGAGAAATGGCCCGAGAAAAGTCTTTACATCAAACCCCACCGGGCCTTTGTTTACAATCAACCAGAAGAGCAGCCCCACTCTAAAGAACCAGACTCCGCTCACGGCAAGATACAAGCGCATGGCCCAGCGCCGGTGAATCTCGATCTTGCGAGCCATCGCATAACGCAGAGCCATAAAGCCACAAAGTAGAATCGCAATGGCATTCAAGCTAGTCCCGGTGTGTTGCACAAGGCCACCAACCACGCCACCCTTCACCCAAATCAGATAGAGTCCCGTCAAGCTCATGATGAAGGCACTAACCATATAAACCCGGCCACTCCAGCGGTGAAAGCGTGGCACCCGTGACCGTAATTGGGGCAATAATTGCAGTGGCCCGCCAATCGTAATTACTGCTGCCAACAGCAGATGTACGGCGAGTGCAAGGTTCCCCATCGTGTTACCTGGAACGTAGCCGGCGGCGAGAACCTTGTTCCAAAGCGCAAGATCGCCCGCGATGACCCCGCGGCTGTAGAACGCAACTATGTAGACGACAAAGATCAACTGCCCTGGCACTGCCACAAAAAACCAAAAGATAGCAGCATGATTCAACATCATGCTTGCCTTGTTCTCTCTTGAGATCTGTTCTCGATCTTGGTTCATGGACTTGTTTACGACTTCAATCCGGTCGATGTTCCGCGATTTCCGGCATCAACGCAGATCCGGCTTGCATTCGCCCAGCCACATCACCTTTTTGAACTGGTCAAAGTCGAGGAAAGTGCCAGTAAGCTTCACCTTTTCGCGTTCACGCAGTGCAATCGCCCAGGCACTCTGGCTCACTGCCATCAAACAACTGATATCGATTTTGAATTGTGGTTCCATCGGCCCAGGCTTGAGCACCATCTCGCGAGGCTCAGGAATATCAAACGCCACCCGGTATGCATTGCCATCCTTCATCACGTACTTCACCCGGCCCGAGACCGTAAATGCACGATCCTTATATCGAAGTGGCACAGACTCGGCACTATCCCTGGTCTGCCGGGCAAGCTCGAGCGAGAGCATGAGTGCATCCACTTTTCTGGGTTCGTTTGAGCCGGCAGCGTTGGCCCCCAGCGCGGCAGCCGCTGTGCCTTCATCCCCACCCTTCACAAGCGAAAGAATTGAGCAGATTTCCTTCTTTGCGTCTTCTGCTTTGGCAATTGCGCCAGCATTCAGCTTCACCAACAACTGGATTGTGGCTCCGTCGCCTTCGCTGGCGACACTGACTACGTAGGGGATCGGTTTATGCCGCATACTCTCGCGGTCTTCAAGCAGCATGCTTCCATTGGCTGCGTCCTCGGTGAGGATGTCGAGCTTCTTCCCGACGGCAATGCCATGCAACTGGGCAATGGCATCAGCAACAGAAAGCTGCGGCACCATCACAGTGGATTGGTACTTTGTACCGGTAAGCGGATTACCTGATTTACTAAAGCGCTCCTCGCAACTGGCGGCGAGAGCTGATGTAGACAATGCACACAGACACAAAATCAATTTCATGATGGACGTGCTTCTCCTATGCAGCTTAGGTTAGTACGTCTCTCCTAAGCGGTCAAGGAGAAGGATTCAAAATTGACTGTGCTCAAGCGGCGGCTTAGAGCCCCAAGGCCTTCTTGCCGGCCGCCATCACTTTAAGAATCTTCTCGACGTCGTAGACGGCACCTCCCCAGGTGCCACCGCTGACATCCTGTAGCGCGGCCCAGAGGCGCGTGTCGTTGGGCAATTGTGGGTCCGGGTGCAGATCGTCCGGGGTCTCGCGAGTGGCCAGCAGTCGATCGCCACCTTCCACCCCGCCATCTTCGGTAATCAGGTTGACGCTGCCAGTGAGGTCGTTGCGGTTCACGTGGATCTCGATCCAGTCGCCATCCCGCACCTTGCCAATTGGCCCGCCAGACAAGGCCTCTGGAGTCACGTGGCCGATGCAGGCTCCAGTAGAAACACCACTAAAGCGGGCATCGGTGATCACAGCAACATGCTTGCCGAATTCGAGAAACTTGAGGGCACTGGTGAGCTGATAGGTCTCTTCCATCCCACTACCCAGAGGTCCGCGACAGTTGAGCACGAGAATGTCTCCAGCGTGAATGCCCTCTTCACCCTTAGACTTGATCGCTCGGATCGCATCCGGCTCCGAATGGAATACGCGCGCCCTGCCCCGCTTTCGATAGATGTTGTCGGCATCGACAACGCTTGGGTCAATCGACGTACTCTTGATCACCGCGCCGCCGGGGGCGAGATTGCCGTGCGGGAAGCAGACCGTGGCGGTAAGGCCTCGAGAACGGGCTGAGTCGGGCGACATGATGACGTCATCCGGATCAATTCCGTCTCGCTCCTTCAGAAGCTTGCGCAGGTGGTGGCGGCGTTCACTCTGTTCCCACCAGTCGAGCGATTCACCCATCGTATGGCCGGTAACGGTAAGTGCGCTCAGATCAAGCAGACCTTGCGCACGAAGATGTAGCATCACTTCAGGCACACCGCCGGCAAGGAAGACTTGCACGGTGGGATGGTTGCGCGGGCCATTGGGCAGCGCGTCGACCATACGTGGAATCTGGCGGTGGATATGCGTCCAGTCGGCGGGCGTAGGGCGCGTAAGCCCAGCGTGATACGCGATGGCAGCGAGGTGCATGATGACGTTGGTTGAGCCACCAAAGGCAGCAAATACAGCCATCGCATTTTGCAACGCGGCAGGCGTAAGAACGCTGGTAGTGGTCATGCCCTTGGTCGATTGGAAGAGCAGCGCCTTGGCTGAGCGGCGCGCCATATCAAGCCAAATTGGTGCGCCAGACGGAGCCAGCGCCGCATGCGGCAGCGCAAGGCCAAGAGCCTCGCCAATCACCTGCGCGGTAGCCGCAGTACCAAGGAACTGACACCCACCACCGGGCGACGCGCAAGCGCGGCAACCCATATCGGCGGCATACTCAAGCGTGATGTCGCCGTGGGCGAATCGCGCGCCAATCGATTGCACCTTGCCTGTATCTTCACCGTCCTCCGTGGCCAGCGTCACCCCGCCCGGCACCAGGATCGTAGGCAGATTGTGTGTGCCTGCAAGAGCCATCATCATCGCGGGTAAACCCTTGTCGCAAGTGGCAACACCCAGGACACCCTGGCGCGTAGGCAAGCTGCGAATCAGCCGCCTGAAGACTATCGCGGCATCGTTGCGGTAAGGCAGGCTATCGAACATGCCTGTGGTGCCTTGCGTGCGGCCATCGCAAGGGTCTGTGACGAAAGCCGCAAAGGGCACTGCGCGGTGTTTCTTCAATTCTTCTGCCGCTGCGGTCATCAGCAGGTTCACTTCCCAGTGACCAGTGTGATAACCCAGTGCAACAGGCGAGCCGTCGGTAGCCCGGATGCCGCCGTGAGTCGAAAGCAGCAGGATCTCTTTGCCGCCAAGAAGCCGCGGGTCCAAACCCATCCCGGCGTTCTGCGTCCAGCCGAAGATGTTTCCCGAGGGTTGCTGAATCAGCATCTCCGCAGTGATTGGCAGAGACCCCTCAGGGCCTTTCGCCTTCGAGACAACATCAAGAACTGAGCGGTCTTCCGCTTCGAGAATCGACAATAGGGGGGAACTAGACATAAAGAGTCATCCTAACGTGAAACCTGATACGATTTCTGCGATGTCACTCACCAGAAGAATTTTCGCAACCTCCGTAGCTGCCGCTTCGTATTCCCGCATTCTTGGTGCGAACGACCGGTTGCAAGTCGGCTTCGTCGGCTATGGCCTGATCGGAGCACAACACGTTTTCGACTTCAAGAACCAGCGCGATGTCGACATGGCTGCCATGAGCGACATCTATCAGCCGCGCATGGAGCAAGGCATCCAGGCTTGTGGTGGCAAAGCCAAAGCCTACAAAGATTTTCGTCGCTTGCTCGACGACAAAGAGATTCAGGCAGTGGTTGTGTCAACGCCAGATCACTGGCACGCCATGATGACCATCCTTGCCTGCTCTGCCGGCAAAGACGTCTACGTCGAGAAGCCGATGACGCTCTTTGTG
>CAZZGS010000297.1:0-5927 GCA_964653845.1 uncultured Bryobacter sp. | reverse complement strand
CGGGCCAGAACTTCAGCCGGATCGGCAAACAAAGTGCTGTAGGACTTGAGTGCTGCCATTTTCTGCTCAAAGTATGGACTCACGTCGACCACAAATGACGGCAGGGCCGGGACGCTGGCGCTGGCAAAGACGACGCGGCCGGTAGAGTGGGCCATCAGATAGTTATCGAGACCGCTAAGCCCGGCGAGGTAAGCCGCATTTTCGACCAGCAGACTGGCCGCGAGCGAGTCTGGATGCCGGTCTTCGGGGTGCATTGCGACCACAACCTTAGGCCGGAGGCGCTTGAATTCGCCGGTCACAGTCATTCTCGACATGATGGTGTCTTCGAGGCGGCCATCGGGAAAACGCATGGTGCCGCGCCAAATGACACCGAGGATTTCTGCGGCGCGATCGGCTTCATCGAGAATAGTGTTGCCACGAGCGAGCGTCCCGGCTTCACCAGCCGTGAGATCGAGGATCGCCACGCGCTTGCCGGCAGCACTGAGCTTGGCAATCGTCGCCCCACAGAGCAGTTCTGCTTCTCCCGGGTGGGCCAACATAAAGGCCACGTCGACTTCTGGCAAATTGTCCAGATAGTGACTGGCAAGTCGGGTCATTTCCATCGAAACTCCTGTCGTACACGTCCACTCGGCCGGGTTGGCAGAATGCGGATGAGGGCCATTCCAGCCACGAATCCGCCGATGTGGGCAAACCATGCCGTGCCGCCCTGTTCGCCGCCCGCCATTGCTAGATGACCGAAACCGCTAAAGAGCTGCACAACAAACCAGTATCCGATCATGAGCATGGCCGGTACATCTATCGTTGTCGCAAAAATGAAAAAGAAGAGCCGAGTGTGGATGCGAGAACGCGGAAAGCGCAGCAGGTATGCACCCATCACTCCAGAGATCGCACCACTTGCCCCGATCGCCGGGACGGCCGAGCTGGAATTGAATACGACGTGCAGCAGGCCACCCGTAAGGCCACATAGCAGGTAGAAGATCAGGTAATTGAAGTGGCCCAGGATGTCTTCGATGTTGTCCCCGAAGATCCAGAGAAACCAGACATTGCCGATGACATGAATCCATCCGCCATGCAAAAACATGGAGGTAAAAATATCAGTGAACTCGAAGTCGCGCGGCACGGTGCCCCACTCGGCAAGAAAGTGGTTCAGCGAGAAGTCGTCGAGTGAGAGTTCGTAGAAAAAAGCGAACAGGTTGACGAGGATCAGGCCCACCGTAACAAACGGCGTGCTGGCGCTCTTTTCTGAATCCCGAAGCGGGAACACTCGGCTAGATTCTCCTTCGAACTTCTTCCATCACACGACGTTCTGCGCGAGACATCAAGGCCTCGGCCTTATCGAGAGTCGAGATGCCGCCGCGGGCACCAATGGCGGTGCAGTTGAGCGCAGCCATGGCGTTTGAAAAATCGAGAATCTGTTGGATGTCCCAGCCGGCGAGAACGCCGTAGCAGAATCCGCCGTGGAAGACATCTCCCGCGCCGGTTGTGTCGACGCAGTTCACGACGAAGGCCGGGCTGTAATGAAATTTGCCGTCGATGCGTGCGAGGGCACCATGTGCGCCCAGAGTCATCGCGGCACAGTGGATATTGTATTCGTCCTGGATCAACTCGAGCGCCTTGAGTGGGTCGGTGTGGTGGGTCCACTGGATCGGAAATTCGCTTGAGGCAATGAGGTAATCGACATACGGCAACACTCGCTCAAAGCCCTTGTAGATGGTGTCGACGTCGACCGTGACAGGGATTCCGTTTTCGTGAGCGATACGGGCAGCCTTTTCCATCGCCGGTGTGTCGTGGCCGTCGATGTGGAGAAGACGAGCATTGGTGATCATTGACTCTGTGATTTCACTGGGATCGAGGCGGAGGCAATCCGGTCGCTGCCAAAAGACGGTTCGCTCACCAGTGGACTGATCGATGATGATGTAGGCGCTCTGGTTGGGGCAACCCTCGCGCTGCTGCACGTGATCGAGGTTGATTCCTGAACCGAGGAGGCTCTCCATTTGAACGCGGCCGCGTTCGTCGTCCCCAACAGTGCCAATGTACTTCGTGCGTAAACCCAGCTTGGCGCAGGTAACCATGGCGCTGGCAACCTGACCACCCGGACTCAGGATTTCCTGACTAAAGGGGCCTTTCCCTGCGTAGGAAGGAAAGTGGGGGACGATGATCAGGGTGTCGGTAGCGTTGAGCCCGATACCAACGACGTCAAACTCGGACATCTCTACAGGTTACAGCTACTTTTGGGGCGGCATCCGATAAACGTAAATTTTATGGTTGCGGCGAAAAGCGTCTACTTTCTCTTCAGCCTGTGGTTTCCAGCCCTCAATTGCATAATCGTGAGAAATCACGCGGGCACCGGGCTTGAGCATTTTCTCAAGTTTGGGCTTCAGTGTATTGTTGCTGTCGCGCATCAAATAGAGAATTACAACATCGGCGTCGCTCAAGTCAGCGTCAAAAACATCGCCATGAACAATGCTTGCGTGCTCGGCAATGCCAAGACGTTTAATTTCTTCCTGGCTGGACTTGACCAGACGGCTAGAGAGTTCAATCCCAACGGCTTTAGCTTCGTACTTCTGGGCGGCCGCGATCACAACACGTCCGTCTCCGCTGCCCAGGTCATAGAGCTTTTCGCCAGGTTTGATCTTTGCCAGTTCCAGCATACGATCCACAATCTGGTGTGGGCTTGGTACGTAGGGTGCCAACTGATTCGGGTGAAAATCGGGTTTCTGGGCCAGCGTCAAGCCTGTAGCCATGAAGATCACACTCAGAAATTTCGACATCTTTTTCATTGCGTAACAGCTACTCCTGCTCTTTTGGCTTGACGGGCCTTCCCTATTTTCTGAACCATTTCCGACACTGCGAACCAGAGATCGCGAGGGCGGGAGATCGTATATTCCACGCCACGGAAGTGCTTGACGGCGTGGCCAATCGAATCTCGCCAGGGGATTTGCTGCGGGTAAAGGTTATAGTTCAGGTAAAACACAGGGTAGTCCACATTTCCGACACTGCGCAACGTCTCCTGTGGAACGTTCTGATCGAGCAGGACTTTTGGGCCGGCGAAAATCAAGGCGTCTGGCACCTCGCTTCCACCTAGTTCCTTCTGCAGGAGTTCACTCAAAAACTCGGTTTCGGAATTCTTGACCGCCAATTTCTTGAGGTCTACAGTTCCGAGTTTGAGTTCGCGCAGGGCCTCGCCGATTTTGGGGAAATCGATCCGGTCGGCATTTTCCTGCTTGTATAAAATCTTTTGATCCTGCATGTTGAAGGCGACGAGTGAGAATTTTCCGATTCTGGGGTCGCGGCTGATCGTGCGTAATATGCTTACTAATGCCGACGTGTCCACTGGCTGCAAGGTTGCGGACCGTGTCCGCTGAGGGGCAAAATTGATCAGCACCTTCACGCTAAGCGGTGTTTCGTTCGGGTTTCGCGAGACCGGCGGCTCTTCGTGAAACTGTTCAAACTGACTGGGCTCCACCGTATCGGCTGGCTCGTTCATTTCCATCTGTTTGTCTTTAGCCGGAAGCGTTGCCTCTACTTTCCAGACCTGAGAGCAAACCCGTTCCGCACGATCACGCATCAGCCATTCCACCTGATACTTGCCTTCGCCGATGTCAAAGCCACCCTGCAGGAAAGCCTCACCCTTGGCTTCTTCGTCGAGTTCCGGAACTTTTACCCGCTGAATAAAGTAGCGATCCGCCTCGGGCTTGCCCTCCGGCCGGACGCGGAAGACGATGGTGAGCAGGTTCTCAGAGCCGGCCAGTTCTCGCATCGGCACTGAGACTTCAAAGCCAGCGTGGAACTTCAGATCAAACCCTAGCAAGGGCTTGACGTCATCGACCTTGCATGGAAGGTCTTGTCGAGTATCCCCAGCCTCGAGCACCGCCATGTCGGTTCCGAACATGCGCGGAGCTTTCCCGCCAGCCAGGAAGCCCTGTCCGAAGAGAGAACCCGAAATTATCAGACACCCAAGAGTGCCTGATGAAAAAGCCTTCGTCCGAATCGACTGCATCGAACTACTCCCCTATTGTTTGAAGTGCCAAGGCGCTCTTAATGGCGCTATTTGTCCTTATCGCTGTATTCTACTCATTCCGTGGGAGAAAGATAAGCCCCCCCGCAGACTTTTTCAATCGGTTTTTTTTAGAGGATCGATAGGGCTCAGCCGTGATAGCCTCATCGAATATGAAACTTCTTATGTTCGAGCGTCCCGGCGGCCCTCCCGAGGCTGGAGTTCTCGCAGCAGGCGACTCGGAAATCATCCCTCTGGCAGGCGCTGGTTTCTCCTGCCTTTATTCGATCATCCAGGGCGGCGCAAGCACTCTGGCTAAGGTAAAAGACTTTGCGGCGCATGCTGCGGCACGAGTTCCACTCAACACAGTCCGGATTTTGGCCCCCATTCATCGCCCACCCAAATTCATCTGCATCGGCCTCAACTATCGCGACCATGCGATTGAATCCGGGATGGCTATTCCAGAGATACCGACAGTCTTCAATAAGTTTCCCAATGCCGTAATTGGCAACGGCGACAACATCGTGCTGCCGAAGATGAGCGAAGCACCGGATTACGAAGCCGAGTTCGCCTTCATCATCGGCAAAACCGGAAAACACATCAACGGCGAAAATTGGCGCGATTACGTTTTTGGCTACACCAATGTGAACGACGTCAGCGCACGCGACATCCAGTTGAAGGGCACGACGCAGTGGTTGATGGGTAAGACCTTCGACACCTTTGCGCCGATGGGTCCTTACATCGTGACGGCAGACGAGGTTCCAGATCCGCACAACCTCAACGTCAAGCTGACCCTCAATGGACAAGTGATGCAGAACAGCTCAACTAAGGAACTGATCTTCAACATTCCGCAGTTGCTCGAGTTCCTCTCGAAAGTCTTTACGCTTGAGCCCGGCGACGTGGTTTCGACTGGTACGCCTCCCGGAGTTGGATTTGCGCGCAAGCCGCAAGTACTGCTAAAGCCGGGCGACCATTGCATCGTCGAAGTAGAAGGCCTCGGCCAGCTTCACAATCCTGTCGTCGGCGAATAATTCACCCTTTAGCAGCGAATCAGATCGGCCCCCCGCTCAGCAAGCATGAGCGTGGGGGCCGTAATATTTCCGCTCGGAATCAACGGCATCACGCTGGCATCCACCACGCGCAAACCTCCGACGTAGTGCACCTTCAGTTCGGTATCAACGACAGCCATCCGGTCTGAGCCCATGCGGCAGGTGCCGCAGGCATGCCACATCACGTCATAGTCGATACCGGCTTCGATGCGGCCCATACGTTCGCCGATCACCTTGGCCCGGGCGAGGCCCCGATCGAGCGTGATGCGGTCTTCAGGTTCTTCGAGCACGTTGAGATGAAGCGAAGGGCCTTCGCCAGGGTCTGCACTACGCAGGCGCAGGTAGCCCCGGCTGAAGGGACGCAGCAGCACCGTCCAGAGGGTGAAGCCGTTGCCAGTGGAGCGGCGCGGGACGAAGTTGATCTGCAGGTCTGGTGCGGGGGCAAGTTCGTGACTGCGCATCGTCGCTTGCGCTTCCACCACGGGTGAGCTCATCGGGCCTTTGCCAGTAAGCATGTAACGCATTTGATCCATCAGGCTGGCATGCTTGGTCAGTTGCGATGGCGTATCGATCGAGAATTCCATACCGGCACGAACGTGGTCCTGCAGGTTCTCGCCAACTCCGGGCAGGTCCAGCGAGACAGGGATGCCAAGACTCTCAAGGTGAGCCGCAGGCCCGATGCCACTGCGCATCAGAATCATGGGAGTATGGATCGCACCGGCACAAAGCACCACTTCGTACTTCGCCATGATTGTTTCGATCTTGCCGTTGCGCAGCACCTCGACGCCACGGGCGCGGCCTTCATCGATCAGAACCCGAATCACTTGAGCACCGCCGACAACCGTAAGATTCGGGTTATCTTTGATGACCTTCGTGAGAAA
>CAZZGS010000296.1:0-5976 GCA_964653845.1 uncultured Bryobacter sp. | reverse complement strand
TTCTTCGGGGCGAACCAGATCTTCTTCGATTTCCTCTATCTCTTCTTCGGTGATATCCCGTTCCGGCCCGGCACCATCATGCAGACTCAGTAGATCGTAAATCGAGATCTCACCCTGTTCGAGATCCCTGCGCATCTGGATCAATTCATTGATTACAAGCGGGGATCGCGACAAGACTTTCAAGACGGCCTTTTGCCCGCGTTCAATCTTGCGAGCCAGCGAAATCTCCCCTTCGCGCGTCAACAGAGCCACCGTACCCATTTCGCGCAGGTACATGCGGACTGGGTCGTTGGTCTTCTCAATGAGTTCGAGTGAATCTTCTTCTTCAGCGCCTGCTTCTGGAGTATCGGCACCTACTTCATCGAGAGCCGTCTCTTCGAGATCCCCATCGCGCTCAACAAAAGGCTCCACTTCGGCGAGCGATTCCATCTCGTCGATTCTGCGAATGACCTGTTCAGCGACTCCTTCGCTCATTTGGTCGCCGGTGCTAAATTCCTCATCCATTGTTAGTTCCCTGAAAAAGCAGTTGAGTTAGCGGTGATGCTAATCGAAACTTCCTTGTTTCGACACTCTAGCAAAAAAAGCGTTCCACCAACACCATGCCATCACTAGTGATTTACCTGCGGGTCCTTTCGAGCTTTCGTTCCAATTCCATTAATCGCATAGCCTCACCGATGTCTCCGCGAAGCTCCGCCTCACGAACTTGCTGCCGCATTTCCTTGCGCTGCAACTCCCGCGAGTCATGAGCCAGCTTTTCAAGGCAAGCCCGCAATTGTGCGGCAGGATCGTCATGAGTTCTTTCTACATCTTCCGTATCGGAAGAAAAGAGCGCAGCCAATAGGTTGGCATCGGCTTCACTCAGCTTGGACTGCAAGGCGGGGAAGTCTAAACTGCCATCCGCCTCAAGCATTTGAAGAGCAGCTTCGAGAATCTTGTGGCTTTTCAGCGCAGCCAATCCTTCCAGCCCAAGGATCGTATCGCAATAGCCGGACACTACATCGGGATGGTGCAGAATCAACCGGATCAACACACGTTCAAGATCAGGCAGGTGGCGATCGGGCTTTACTTCAATCGCCTTTGGCATGCTCCGGTCGCCAGCCGATTTGCGGAATTGGTCGAGCATCTCACCCGGCTCGACACGAAGATAGCTGGCCATATCGTTCACTACCGCCAGACGCTCCAGCTTATCTGGCAGCTTCTGGATCGCGGGCAAGAGAAAACGAAATGCCTCCATCCTTCCTTCCGCACTTCGCATGTCGAATCGGCCTCGGGCACGCTCAGCCAGCCAATGAAAGTAACCGGGGCTCCGTTCCAACTCTTTCAGATATGCTTCGGCTCCATTGGTTTTGACGAAGGCATCAGGGTCGAGGCCCCCAGGCAAAGAACATACTCGAATCTGAAGACTCTCTTCAAGAAGAATCTGAATGCTGCGCTCGGTTGCGTTTGCTCCCGCATTGTCGGGATCAAAATTCACAACTACACGGTCGGCATGCCGCTTGATCGAACGCACCTGCTGACTGGTAAGCGCTGTGCCACAACTGGCTACTACTTCTTTGACGCCCGCAGCGTGTACCCCGATCACATCCATATATCCTTCTACCAACACCATTCGCCCGCTCTTTCGAGCACCCTCCCGTGCGTGATGCAGATTGTAAAGAACATGGCTCTTGCGATAGATCGGCGTCTCAGGCGAGTTCAGGTATTTGGGCTGATCTTCACCGAGGGTGCGGCCGCCAAAAGCAATCACTTTGCCGCTCTCATTCCAGATCGGAAACATCAACCGGTTGCGAAAGCGGTCAAAGAATCCGTTTCCTTCATTGCGTCTTAAACAGAGACCAGACTCTTCCAGCAGCGCTTCTTCTACTCCCTGTCGCTGGAAAACGCGCGTCAAACCACCGGAAGAATCACTGAAGCCCAGGCAGAACTCCTCGGCCAGTTTCTGGCCAAGCCCTCGCTGCTTCAGATAAGCCCGTGCGGGCTCACCCGCATCGGAATACAAGACCTCGCGAAAATGTTTTGCGGCGATTTCGTGCAGATCCTGCAGTGAGGCTTTCTTGCGGCTGGCCGGATCAAAGTCTGGCTTCGGTGCCGGCATCGCTATGCCATTCTTTTCAGCAAGCAGTTTCATCGCTTCAAAGAAGCCAAGCCCTTCGATCTCCATGACAAAGCTGAAAACATCGCCACCCTTGGCGCAACCAAAGCACTTGAAAAACTGCCGGTCAGCATGTACATAAAAGCTCGGGGTCTTCTCGTTATGAAACGGACACAGCCCACGGTAACGGGCACTCCCACCCAGCTTTTGCAGGCGGATGTAATCCCCGATCACTCGCACAATGTCGACCGAGTTTTTCAGCGTATCTTTGAATTCAAAACTGCTCACTTCACCTCTGCCCGTTCTCCCAGCCGTTCAAAGTATCGCGCAATCGCCTCGATACCCCGGTAGACGTTTGGCAGATAAACCTTTTCGTTTGGTGCGTGCAGATTGTCGTCAGGCAGGCCAAAGCCAGTCATGACACTGGGAACTCCCAATACATCCTTAAAGAGGCCTACGATCGGGATGGATCCACCGCTGCGAGTAAAGACCGTCTTATTGCCGAAGATCTCGAACATAGCTTCGGCAGCCTCCCGCACAAACGGGTTCGCTGGGTCCACTACACTGGCAGGGGCCTTGCCCAGCACCTTCAAGCTGGTACGTGTCCCGTGAAGGGCTTGGGAAGCAACGGCTTCACTCAATAACTTTACGATTCGGTCGGGGTCCTGCCCCGGCGCCAAACGGCAGCTGAGCTTCACAATCGCAGTGCAGGGGATTACCGTCTTTGAACCCTCACCGGTGAAGCCACCGCCAATCCCGTGGATCTCAAGCGTCGGCCGTGCCCACAACTGCTGGAACAATCCAAAACCGTGCTCTCCATGCAACTCAAATACCTTTGCCTCATCCTGCCGGTAAGCCTCCATATCGAAAGGCAAAGCACTCCAACTCTGTTCTTCTTCCTCAGTCGGGGGAATCACGTCGTCGTCAAAGCCGGGGATCAGGAAATTGCCGTCCTTGTCTTTGAGCGAAGACACAATCCTCGCTGCAGCCTCGATCGCGTTTGGAACACCTCCACCGTAGACACCGGAATGCAGATCGACTTCACCCGTTGTGACATACAATTCCGCATAAACGATCCCGCGCAGCCCGACACAAATCGTTGGCAATTCAGGAGCAAACATCTCGGTATCACAAATCAGCGCGGCGTCGCATTGAAGTTCATCCCGGTGCGATCGCAAATATGCAGATACATGATCGCCGCCGGATTCTTCCTCACCTTCGAAGAGGAATCGGACGTTCACCGGTAGCGGCTTCCCCGCCCCCAGGAAATGCTGCACCGCCCGAATCAGGATGATCGCCAGACCCTTGTCATCGGCTGCTCCGCGGGCATAGAGATTGTCACCGAGGACAGTCGGCTCAAAGGGAGGTGTACGCCAAAGCTCCAATGGCTCTGCCGGTTGCACATCGTAGTGCCCATAGCAAAGCAGGGTGGGTTTGCCTGGAGCGTGCAACCATTCACCATAGACTAATGGATGGCCTTCGCCTTCGATCAGGCGCACACTCTCTAACCCTGCTCGTTTAAAAAGCTGAAGGGTATACTCGGCGGCTCTGCGCACCTCCCCAGCGGCCTCGGGATTAGCACTCACGCTCGGAATGCGCAGCCACTCCTTCAAATCATTCAGGACTTCTTCCACTCTGCCTCCAACTTCTTAACAATGTCAGCGCATAGTACTGCAGCATGCTTGGACTCCTGGATCAAACCGCCAACAGCTGCTTCCACTTCCGCAGCCCGAATACCTGATAGTTCAGCAAGCGTCTTACCGGAAAGCAATTCCGTAAGTGCACTGGCACAGGCAATCGATGCGGTACAGCCTCGAGCGAGAAATCGAACGTCTGAGATTCGTTTATCGCTGCAAAGTACGGTCACTCTCAACTGGTCTCCACACACCGGGTTTTCGCAAGAAAGCCGATAAGTTGGAGAAGAGAGCTCTCCAGCATTGCGAGGATTGGAAAAATGATCGAGGAGTTCTGCGCTATACAAGGTAGCTCTATTTTCGCCGATTCGCCGCTCTCAGGTGTAAGCTAATTAGATTCATGGCGAAAGTAGTTTCCGTCGTAGCTGGAGTCGTCACCCACGCCGGAAAAATATTGATCGGTCAACGCAAGCGCAACGACTGGCACGGCCTCAAGTGGGAATTCCCCGGGGGCAAGATAGAGCCAGGCGAGGGGCCAGAGGCCGCCCTTGCCCGCGAACTTCGCGAAGAACTGGGTATCGAAGCCATCATCGGTGCTGTTCTGCAGCGCTACCAGTTCAGCTATAACGAACGGCCGCCGGTTGAGCTTGTCTTCTACAGCGTCACCAACTTTACGGGCGTCCCTGTGAATTATGAGTTTGAACAAATTCTCTGGGCAGAAGCAGTCAGCCTCCCCAGTTATGATTTTCTCGAAGGCGATCGTGAATTTATCGAGTGGCTTTCAGCGCGCGCCAAAGACTAATCGCTATTCGTAGCGCAGAGCTTCAACTGGATCGAGACGTGCCGCTTTGTTCGCTGGCCAGATTCCGAAGAATAAGCCAATCCCGACACTCACGACAACACCTGTGCCTGCAGCCCAAAGGGGCACGCTCATCGGCAACTCGGGGAATACGAATCCGCCAAGCACCGGGATCAGCCAGCCCACCGCCATTCCAAGCAATCCACCGAGGAAAGTCAACACCACAGCCTCGGTCATGAACTGCGTGATGATCTCTCTGCGCCGCGCCCCCAGAGCCTTGCGCACGCCAATCTCGCGAGTTCTCTCCGTCACGCTAACCAACATGATGTTCATCACACCGATTCCACCCACCAGCAATCCGATCGAAGACATGACCACCATGACGAGAGCGGTAATCGACATAATACTCCTAAAATCTTCAATCATCTGCTCGCTCGTAGAGATCGAAAAACTGTCGGGCTCGTCGTACTTCACACGCCGCTCTTGCCTCAACACACCCCTCACTTCATCCATAGCAGCAGGCAATTGGCCCTTCAGCGGCTTCACAAAGAGCATGTGTTCTTCGGCGGCAGGCTGAAACTTGCGCATGCTCCAGTAGGGCATCACCAGACGATTGTCACGACTGCCAGGCCCGCCGGTAGCGGACTTCTTCATTACCCCGATGACTTCCATCTTCTGTCCTTCGACATCCACCCATTTGCCTGAAGGATCCGAACTCGCAAAGAGTCCCTTCCATACGTCTTCGCCTAACACCACAACACGCGCCCGGTGCTGATTATCGATCTCACTAAAGAAACGACCGTGAATCAATTCCACTTGCCAGACATCGGCATAGCTTGGGTCGGCACCCCACATGTCGAGCCCCGCATAGTCATTGGCCTGATAGCGGATTTTCTGAACTCCGCGCCAGGGCAGCAGTCCGGCGGTCACCTTATCTACATGAGGGCAGCGCTCGCGAATGGCTTGAGCCTGCTCAAAACTGATCGGCTTGCGCATCCGCTCTTCCGCACTGCGGTTACCAAATCCGGGCCCCATCTGAAACTTGAAAACCACCATCGTGTCTGAGCCGAAAGTGCGCATGGCGTTGGCAAAAGCGGCATCCATGCCGGTAATGATCGAGCCGACACCGATAATAGTCCCGGTGCCGATAATCACTCCCAGCACCGTGAGAAATGATCGCAACTTATAGCTGCGCAACGTATCAAAAGCCATGCCGACGCTCGACCAGAATAAGGAACCAAACATCGGTTATCTCTCCACTCGCAGCGCTTCAATTGGATCGAGCTTGGAAGCTTGCCGGGCGGGATAGATCCCAAAGAAAAGCCCCACCGTCATCGACAGGCCCACACCGAGAGCAATGCTCCCAAGTGGTATCGACATGGGTACTGGTGTCAGGCTTCGAATGGCTACGGCAAAGACCCAGGCAATCACAACTCCGAACAATCCTCCAC
>CAZZGS010000295.1:4990-5976 GCA_964653845.1 uncultured Bryobacter sp. | reverse complement strand
ACAAGACTCCGATGCAGGATGCGATCCCGGGCCTAAACCGGCTGCGGGCTCCCTACTCCGGCAACTCCTCCACGCAGGACAAAATCAACGGCATGGTCGCCATGATCAAAGGCCTCACTCCAGGCATCTATGCGATGGTCGATCACCCAGCCACCGACACCGCCGAGATGCGCCGCGTTGGCCATCCCGGCAACTACAACGTCGCCGAGCAACGCTCCGGCATCCTTAGTGCCTGGACTCACCCTGCCGTAATCGAGGTCGTCAAGCAGGGCAACATCGAGCTCACCAGCGTCGGTGCATCGGTACTCCGATGAAGAGCCTGATTCTCTTCTTCACAGCAACGATTCTCACCGCCCAAACTAACTATCGCGGTGAATTCGAAGACTGGCTCACCGCCCAGGCCCGCACGCATTGGGACCAGCGCGACAAAGATATCGCCGCCCTCAACACCCGCGAAGACATCGCCAGAAGACAAGCCTACATCCGCCAAACCGCCCTCGAGCTGATCGGCGGTCTCCCCACACAGAAGACTCCTCTCAACCCACGCATCACCGGAGGCTTCACCCGAACCGGCTATCGCGTCGAGAACGTGATCTTTGAGAGCCAACCCGGCTTTCGCGTTACAGCCAATCTCTACATACCCACAACAGGTAAGGCTCCCTATCCGGTTGTCCTCGGCGTCGCCGGCCATTCAAGCAACGGCAAGGCTTATGCCGGCTATCAGAAGGCCTTCATCGGCTTCGTCCAACGCGGCATTGCCGTGCTCGCCTACGATCCTCCGGGCCAGGGCGAACGCCTCGAATACCTCGACACAGTCACTGGCAAATCGCGAGCCGGTATCGGTGTGGGCGAACACCTCATGGCCGGCGTCCCAGCCCTGCTCACTGGCCAAACCAGCGCCCGTCATTTTATTTGGGACGGCATCCGTGCGGTCGACTATCTAATGACCAGACCCGAGATCGACCCCAAACGCATCGGCGTTGCCG
>CAZZGS010000295.1:4330-4980 GCA_964653845.1 uncultured Bryobacter sp. | reverse complement strand
CCCCGCCTCGCCACGGCCATCTCCAGTTGTTACATCACCAGTTGGCGAGAACTCTGGCCCGGCCCCGGCCCCCAGGATTCTGAACAAATCTGGCCAGGCTTTCTTGCCCGCAATCTTGACTTCGGCGACTTCGCTCTAGCTCTAGCTCCACGCCCCTTCCTCACTACCAGCGCCATCAGAGACTACTTCCCGATTGCCGGCGCACGCGCAACCCACCGCCAACTCCTAAGGCTTTTCGACCAGCTCGGCCAGGGCAACAACATCGGCTTCTTTGAATACGACGACACTCACGGCTGGTCACAACCCCGCCGCGAAGCCGCCACCCGCTGGCTCACCAAACACTTCTTCGGTATGGACGATCCAACCCCTGAAGCTAACATTGACACCGAAGAAGAGAGCCAACTATATGCCACCCCAACAGGCCAACTCGCCACCAGCTTTGGCTCAAAAACAATGCGTGATCTCAGCATCGAGGCCGCCGCAATTCTAGCCAGGAACCGAAAGCCCCCAACTCTCGATTCGATCCGCAAGGCCATCGCCTGGCAGGAACCCGCTGCCACCACTCAATTCAAGCAATACCCAAACTCCAATCGTCTGGAGCTAACGGTCGAAGGCGGAGTCCGCATCCCCGCCGAGCACTACCAGCGTCT
>CAZZGS010000295.1:0-4320 GCA_964653845.1 uncultured Bryobacter sp. | reverse complement strand
AGCCAGGCCAGCCCAAAGTTCAGGTCGTCTATGTCGGCGGCACAGGCAAACCTTCCGATCCCGACATCGCCGAACTCGAAAGCCACGGCTTTGGCGTCCTCAAGATCGATCCAAGAGGCTCAGGCCCGGGCTACGAATTATCCGGTTCGAGCGGCTACAACCTCGACTATCAAATTGCCGCCCGCACCTGGCTTCTCGGTAGAAACCTCCTCGCCATGCAGGCAGCCGACATCGTTGCAGCCTACCGCTATCTAAAGCGGCAATCCCCCACCACGCCCGTCTACCTGATCGGCAAAGCTAAGTTCGCGCCGGCGGCAATCATCGCGGCCAGCCTCGAACCCGGCTTTAAGAAAATCCTCCTCGAATCCTCCATCACCTCATTTACCTCAGTCCTGGAAGCCCCAACGCAACAAGGTCTCGAAAACACCATCTCACCGGGCGCCCTGGCTCATTTTGACTTGCCCGAAATCATGAAACTTGTATCTCCGCGACCGGTCTTTTGGGTTTCAAAGCCCATCGGCCTCCAACTTCATCCCATTCCAGCTCGATCCAAGTACTCCAGCATAGTACGAGGTGAGGGTTGGTCGCTCCTACGAACCATCCCTGCATTATTTTTAAGCACAGATTGATTCATAACCGTAAAGTTTGAAGCGATGAGTGGAGTAGTGATCGGAAGCACTCCACCGCCAGAACTGCTCGTAATTCCATTCTCCATGGATGTCTATGGAAACGTTGTCGATTTCGAGCCTGTCATCGCTTCAAGCTTCACCGGGCTGATTGCGCTGCACAAATGGCTTTCATCTGCTTCCAAAAAGCAGGCAGATCTCGATTCTTCCCTTTGGGCCTTGAGTCGAGACAAGATCGATTCCGTTCGCATCGAAATGGAATCTTCCTTCCGGAAAATGGGGGATAGCCTTGAATTTCTCTTGTCCTCCAATGAAGCTTGTCTCAAGGAGTCCAGGCAAAGTATTGCCGCCTTCCTCACCGCCTCTCCAGATGCCTCAAAGCCGCCCGTCGATGGGCTTCTGCTTGCAGCTGAATTGTGCCAGGCTTCGCTTCGCTTCAATGAGCACGGGCAGGATGGCGCTCCACAGATACGAAAATCCCTTTTCGAGCTCGAAGCGGCCTCGCATCAGATCCACTCCATGGAGAACCTGGTTCAAACGCAGATGCGCCCGGCGGCTGTCGTTCAGGTCTTACTGCGAATTGAATGTGCCCGGTTGGACGAAATAGCCCGTGCGCCGCTAGATGCCTTGAGCCTCGAGATCAGCCGGATTTGCGAACAAATGCAATCCACCATGACCTCCGAGTTCGCCCTTGTATCGAAGATCCACTCTACGGTCCTGCAGATGATTGACTTTGTCCGCAGTCTTGAGCAGAGACAAATCTCGGCAGACTTGCGGAGGATCCAGTTGGCCGAAGAAATTGAAGGGATTCACGCGCAAAGCGCAGAACAGGCCAAACGGGATGAGGAACTGAATCGGATTGCCCAAAATCTGCAACGTGCGGTCTCCAGTGTGATCAACGCCCTCCAATATCAGGACATTGTCGGCCAGCGCTGGGAGCACATCCAGTCTGGTTTTTCGCTCATCGCCGATTCCGCTCCAGCCGATCCTGAGACAGGCTGGAATGCCCTGGTTCAACATGCCCAACTGGTCGAAGCCAATGCCGAAATGTCAGATGCTTTGCGGCGGATCGACGAAAGCCTTCTCGCCGTGTCCAAGGCCGAGACCTGCCTGAGTCACGAACTCGACAACGCCATTGCCGACCGCCGCCGCCAACTGATGAATGTCCAAATGCATGCGGTGATGTTTGAGAGTTGGGATTTGGCAAGAACCAACGAAGACGAAATGAAGGCCATTGAACGCCTCATCTCTCCGCTCTTGATTGTCGCCGGCAAGATGGGCTGCCAGATTGGTGAGGTGTCGCATCAGATGCGTATGATCGCGCTCAATGCCCAGATTCAGGCCACCCGTTATGGCTTGGGAACCGGCCTTGAGGTGCTGGCTGAAGCCTTGCGTCAAATCGCAGACTCGGTTGGTAGCAGCGGTGAGTCGCTCGATCAATCTTCCCGCGATATCCAAACAGTAGCCCTTGAGCTACAGAATGTTTTTAATGGCATGCTCCAGCAGGCCAGCATGATTTGTAAGGAATGCGATCGCGACTTCCAGCCCCTCACTGAATTGCTCACCAGGCAGGAAGACGCAAGCAATGTGCTGCTCCGCCAGTCCCGGCAATCGGTTTTGCAACTCCAGTCTGCCCGCGAGGCGATGCAACGCAGCTTTGAGCAAGCCGTTTCTTCACTCGACTTGGCTACAGAAATTTCTATTGACTGCGGCGATTTTGTCGATAAGCGTTATCGCAAGGACCCGCTGGTCTTGGCACTGATGAAAGAAAAGCAGCTCGATACCGAATCGGCTCGCTACACAATGGCTTCTGAAAAAGACGTGCTCCTAAGGCTCGCTGGCAAAGCCACCCCAACTGTTGAGACCGAAAAGCCCAATACAGGCGAATTGGATTTGTTCTAGAGGAGTTCGATACAAAAATGCCAAAGAGGATCATAACGGTAGACGATGCGGCCACCATGCGGCGATTGGTGGGATACACCTTGCGCGGCGTCGGTCATGACGTGATCGAGGCCGAAGACGGTGAAGACGCTCTGCGTGTGCTTGGTAATGAGGCGGTAGATCTGGTCATCACCGACGTCAATATGCCCAAGATGGATGGCATCGAATTGGTACGACGCCTGCGCGCCTTACCCAAATTCAAATCCACCCCGATCCTCCTCCTCACTACTGAATCGGACCCTGAAAAGAAAAAGCAGGGCAAAGAAGCCGGTGCCACCGGCTGGATCACAAAGCCTTTTCAACCCGATCAGCTTGTAGCCGCCGTAGCTAAGGTAACAGCGTCATGAACGATGACATGCAAAAACAGCTAATTCAGGATCTCGTTATCGAGAGCCTCGAAGGGCTGGATTCGTTCGATGCCGAGATGCTGGCCCTCGAAGAAAAAGAAGGTAATACGCAAGAGCACCTTCGTCTTGCTTTCCGCATGATTCATACCGTCAAGGGCTCGAGTGGCTGCCTCGGTTTTGAATCCATCGAAAAAGTCGCCCACGCCGGCGAAAATCTCCTCAGCCTGCTGCGCGACGAGGTGATCACGGTAGACCATGCCGTGATCAGCGGTTTGCTTCAGTGCTCTGACGCCCTGCGCGAGATGATGCACGGCCTCGAAGCCGGTTCCTCCCCCGATGCGAGCCGTCACGCTGACCTGATTCAACTCCTTGATGGCCTGCAGAAAGCCGGAATGTCCCAGGCGGAACAGGGTTTTGGATTTTTTGACGGTGCCCCGGGTGCCCCAATGCCTGCTGCCGCCGCAGGCTTGGCCCAGACCGGTTGGGGGCTTTTTGAAGATGAGCCCGCACCTGCTCCAATCGTTCCCGAAGAAGTTTTGATTGAAGAAGTCGCATTGAAGTCCGACGTTCCTTCTGCATCGCAGGGCCCCCGTGCCAGCGAATCCGCCATCCGCGTTGAAGTGGCCCAGATTGACCGCCTCATGAATCTGGTGGGTGAACTGGTGCTGGCACGCAACCAGATTCTGCAGCTCGCTGGCGATAAAGCCGATCCAGCTCTTCTCGGTCCAATCCAGCGCGTCAATCTGATTACAACCGAGCTTCAGGCCAGTGTCATGAAAACTCGCATGCAGACTGTGCAGACGGTCTGGTCGAAGTTTCCTCGCCTCGTACGCGACCTCTCTCAGGAACTTGGCAAAAAAGTTGTTCTCACCATGGAGGGTCAGGAGACAGAACTCGATCGTACAGTGATCGAGGCCATCAAAGACCCGCTCACTCACATCGTTCGAAACTCGATCGACCACGGCCTCGAAGACCCGGCCGGCCGGCGGGACTCCGGCAAGAACGAAACCGGGACTCTTTGCCTGCGTGCCTTCCACGAAGGCGGCCAGGTCGTGCTTCAGATCTCAGACGACGGGCGCGGCATCGATCCGGCCCGCATCAGCAAAAAGGCGATCGAACGCGGCCTCATTACCAAAGAAGACGCCGCTCGCCTGAGCGAACGCGAAATCCTCAACCTGATTTTCCTCGCAGGATTTTCTACCGCTGAAAAGGTCACTAATGTTTCCGGGCGCGGCGTTGGTATGGACGTCGTTCGTTCCAATGTCGAGAAAATTGGCGGTACCGTTGAGCTCACCAGCATTGTCGGCGCCGGCACGACGATGCAGATTCGCATCCCCCTTACCCTTGCCATCGTGCCAGCCTTGCTGGTCAGTTGCTGCGGCGCTCGTTTTGCCATTCCCCAAGCC
>CAZZGS010000294.1:0-5979 GCA_964653845.1 uncultured Bryobacter sp. | reverse complement strand
TAGGTTTCCCCGCCGCCATTGCTTCCAGGAAAACAATCCCGAACCCTTCCTGGACGCTCGGCAGGCAGAACACATCTGCTTGGTTGTATTCGCTCGCCAGCGCGTCAGGAGCGGCATTGCCCACCCAGTTAACCGTACCCTCTAAACGCAATTCTCGTGTCATTCGGTAAAGCCGGGCAGTCTCGGGCCCGCCGCCCACAATCCGCACTTCCAACTCCGGAATACGGCGTCCGAGCAACGCTGCTGCTTGCAGCAGCAATTCCACCCGCTTTCTTGGATAGAAGCGGCATACACAGAGAACCGTGAATTTCCCCTTCGCCAAGGGCGCAGGATTGGCCTCCAGAAGCCGTTGCCAACTGTCCAGATCGATCAACTCTGGAACCACGATCGCATTGCGCACGCCATACAACTCTTCGATTCGCTGCGCGCAATAACGACTAATCGTGATGACACGGTCCGCCCGGCGCGAATGGAGCATTTCAAGCCGCGCCTGAGCAGCCATGCTGGCTCTCGTAAATCCCTTCTCAAATCGAACGGCGTCCCCAACCACACCCTTTATCGCCGCAATGTGCGGCGCGCCACCCTGACCGGCCAGCCGATACCCGTCAAGATCGAAACCGACCGTTGCGGTTACTCGAAACCCGCTTCTCTGGAGTGTTTCGTTGAACAGAAGGCGGCTGGCCGTGAAGGGAGAGAAGTGAAGATTGGGCGTGGCTAGTTGAATTTCGACGCCCAATTCGCGAAGTCCTTGAGTAAGGGTTCGTATTCCAACGAAGCAACCGCTCCCAGCGTAAACATTTAGTGGGATGGCGGTGATCAAGCGTAAATGTTGCATCAACCAAGAATTGTCTTTCCCGCGTTGAGGATCGCCGTGTCGGGCCACTAAGGCTGTCACACACGCTTTCACGTGCCCGTATGCTGGGGTTAACTTTCGATTGCACGATGCCATCGGAGCTTCCCCCAGGAGCAATCCTAGCGGCTGCGTCCGCCATGAATTGCCCACCTGTCAAGCAGGGGAGACGACAAGAACCCTGCACCACTTCCTCAACGCTCTCAGCTGTAGTGTAGTTGCCTTCCTGACGCCGTCCTCCTTCGGTTGGCAAGTGACAGCTGTTAAGATAGCTTGCAACTGAATGGCCATCGTTCTGAAGGGTTCCAGCGGATAATCAGAAGCGCAAAATCCGAGTGTTGGCGGCGGAGTCTTCGCCGCCGCAGCCAAAGTCGTCCACAGAATGAAGCGAAACTGGCGCATTCCCGTATCCCGTCACTCGATTAGAGTAGCGGATGATTTGTCAAGCCTCCTACACATCTTGCATTAAACACAGACTCCCCAACCACGGCGCGCCCGGTCCCCTCTGCGGGGAGGAAGGGCAACCGCACTCTGCGCAAAGATCGCCAGGTGGCCTCCGAATTGCACAGGATGTAGCATGGCAACTAAACCGGCAAAAAAAGGCCTCTACGCGAATATAGCGGCGAAGAAGAAACGAATCGCTCAGGGTTCGGGCGAAAAGATGAGGGAACCGGGGAGCTCCGGGACACCGGAAGTGGGGGCCTTCGAGAAAGCGGCAAAAACGCCAAAAAAGAAGGCCTAAAGGTAGGCCGGTGCTTTCGCCTGATTTACTGAGCCAATCAGAGCTTCCAGGCAGTTCCAATTGTCGAGGGAGCGGATTGATGGCGCTGATCGCCGATGGTCAAGTGACAACGCACGGTCGTTACTTGACGGCTAACTTTTGGGGGAAGAATGCTTACGGCATCCGGCATCTGAATCTTGAAGGCGTCGAAAGCTCGTTTTCACTTCCGCATTGCCGCCTTCTCAAACTACAAGGAAAACCGTCAGCCTGATCCGTGCCAACACGCTTCTTCGCTTTTCCTTAATGTTTTTGGCACCGTTTTTACCCTCAAAGCCGACTCCACACCTTTTCCACCGCAGGCTGAACTCCTGGCACTAGCAGCCAAACAGCATTACATCAACAACTTAGCCCGAATCCCGACAATCGTGCTGTGTGCCAGGATTTCGCCAATTTCCGCTTGGGACGGATCCACCCGCACCTCCAGTCAGCCACCCCGGCAAACTGCCATTCTGGACAAACTGCAAATCCGAAAGATGAGGTAAAGTTGCCGAGTCGCGCTCCACGGCCATATTCCGCCAACGGTATTAGTAGATACATCTGCCACCATCGGCAGGAAAACTATAACTGGCACGATGCGTCCAAACAGGCTGCGAACTGAGTCACGGCAGCCTTTACTGCTGCTCCGCCGAAAGTCTCGACTTCCAGAACTTCATTGTCGTCGCACGGCAAAAGACGCAGCAGCGTGCCGGCGCTTTTCGATCTGACGGGACAATACTGTTTCACAGCTTTGACAAATGAGTGGATCCATAGCGAGCATTAGGACGGAGCACAACCTACGATGAAGTCATTTCTAGAAAGTTAGAGGCTGTCTATGAAGGCGGTGTTTTGAGGCCTGTCGAGCCTCTAAGCCTTGATGAGCACCAACACGTCAACGTCATCATTCTGGACGACATTGACGACGACGGCGAAGATCTGCACTTCGCTCCTCGGGAAGAATTCGAGCCGCTGGCCGATCACCTCGTGACACTGGAAACGGTGCACGCGGCGCTATCGAAAATTCCCGGCTCACTGGACGCGGACTTCCTGGTTGAGCAAAACGAACGTTAGGTGCCCGGCTACTTTCTTGACACCATTGCTCTGGCGAAGCTGTACCATCCCGAGATCTGAAGTGAACGGATGGATTCTCTCGTCTAGGCACTCGGCACGCGTTTGATCATTTCCCAACCTTCACTGATTGAAATCCAGTCGGTCTTCGCCACCAAAGTCAGGACATGGGTGATCGACAAAGCAGCACTCGATCAATTGAGAGGCCTCTTCTTTTCCGATCTCGCCAAGGGCCGTTTCGAAGTCGTTCTGCTTGCCCGTCGCCACGTTCAGAGCGCTGAGACGCTTCTTCGAACCCACGGGGTGGACTTTGCGCTCCGAACGCTGGATGCCATTCAGTTGTCCGTGGCACTTGCTCTTCACCGTCGCGTCGCGGTCTCAGATCTTGTCTCTTCGAACAAAAACCTGTGCAACGTGGCAGCGCTTGAAGGCCCAGCGGGCCAGTGCGAATGAGGACCCAAGATCCCCGCCGCCGCCACGACAGCTCTTTGAAAACAGAATATAAGGTAAGCAAGCAACCCACCCCAGCGCCGGACCACCAATCTTAGACTCCGGCGCCGGGCCACTGCGGCCACCCTCCCCAAACCCGCGCCACAACTCTGGTTCAAGCCACTAACCTAACGTGCATACATCCTCATACAGACCTCATGCGCTACGCCGTCGCCGCCCACTCATCAAATAAATCGCCGCCCGCAACTCAAGCAGCGGATCATTCGACGGCTCAATCCCAACCACCCTCGGAATCGGATCAAAAATGATGTGCTTCTGTTCCGCAGCATCCTCCTCGTAGAACTCCGTCATCACCATCCGCCCCACCTCCATCAACTCGCGCGTCTCCGGCCACTGCACCGTCGCATCATCCGCCACATCCCCTACCTCCGCCAATTGCACCTCGATCCGGAACCCCACCGGCCCCGCCATCATTCGTCCACGCAATTCATCAAACAGATAATTTTCCCCCTTGCTGGCCAGTTCCTCCTCACTCAGATGTTTTACCCCTGCCTCCGGCACCAGCCGGAACCGCCCAAATCGCCTCACCCCCTGCACGTTCTCAAACTCCATCGCCGAGACCCCAAAGAAAGCCTCCGTCGCAAAACTCACCGGGCTCGGCTTCGGAATCTCCATAAACCGCTTCGCCGCCGGATGAACCGCAAGAAATCCCTCCAGCTCCTCCGGCGCTCCGGCCACTTTCAAAAACTCGAGAAACTCCGATCCTGTCCTCACCGGAAACCCATTCGCCGATTGCCCAATGATGTCCGTATGTACCCGCTCTTCCAGATGAAAGCGCGTCGCCATCCCACGGGGATTCGCCTTCGGATCAGCATCCGAAATCATCGGCAATCCAGTCCCGTTAGAAAACCGCACCGTCACCGGCGTAGAAGCTTTCCCAAAATGTGGCGCTTTCGATAACTTTGGCGCCGTCGCCCCAGGCGCAAACACCCCTTTCAGCAATACCCCGCGTGCATGAGCCGGACGAAACCCCGGATGTACTCCAAACTTCTGGTCCAGTTCCAAAAGTAAATCATTCGCTAAAGCAAGAAGGCGTTCATCGGTAGGGAGCGGCATACTGACAGGATTCACCTGACGGGAAAATGTTGCCTTGTGAAACGGAACTCTTGTTTCTTATGCTGCCCGCGCTCGTCCCCCTCAATCGTCGCCAGCAGATTTCCTCGCGCATCCTTCTCATACGTGATGATCTTCGGATGGTCGTGCGCCGGATTCTCAAACACAGCCTTTGTTGCCGTCACACTCGTTAGTTTGAACTCAGTTGCCGGCCGCCCCCCAGGCTGCGCCACATAAAAAACCTCGCCGTCCTTCTGCACGATTCTAAGAAACTCAAACGCCACCATTCGAGGCCCGGCCACCACCCGGCTCACACCCAACATCGACCCGCCCGCCGGCGGCAACCAGTTCTCCTCCATCGTTGCCTGTCCCATCTTCCCGGTCCAGTTCCCGGCAATCCAGCCCAGCATTTCAAACTTCGTCTTGTCCTGCGCAATAAGGCTAAGAGCAAAACAAATCGTTAGAAGTCGCATAGATCTTGATAATAGATTTTCTTCCGCCCCTCGGTCTTGGAAAAATCAGCCATCAACAACGCCAGCGCACTCGGATCACGAAAGAACTCCGTCGGCGATATACCCGCAAACTGGCGAAACTCATTGGCCAAATGAGCCTGATCGTAGAACCCACAAGCCAGCGCAAGATCCACCCATCGTGGAAAGTCACCGCTCTGATAGGCCGCCAGCGCGGCCTGGAATCGCACAATCCGCGCAAATGCCTTCGGCTGCAAACCCACTGCCGCCAGGAATCTTCGGTCAAAATGCCGCAGGCTCAGGTTCACCTCCCCGGCCACCCTGTCCATCCTAACCCGTCCAGCCGACCGCTCAATCAAGCCCACCGCATGTCCGATCACCGCATCCGGCATCACCTTCGGCTCGCGGGTCTTAAGCGTCACCAAATGACCCGTCAACTCATCCGCCGGCATTTCAAGAAAAGCCCCCGCCGCCTCAGGCCGCAACCGCACGCCGTGAGTCAGCATCGGCCCAGTTGGATATATCACCAGCGGAGCAATCAACTGCCCCGTCACAAAACTGGCCGCCTGCCCCTTCGGCCGCGCCCCATGATGCACAACCAACTCGATCCTCCCGTCAGGCAGGATGACTTCAGTCTCCCCCTCCGCAACGCCCTCAAGCGTCCAGGTACATTCCACCCATGGTGCCAGATGAGCCGGTGCAACTCCTTGCAGGTATTGAATCAATTTCCCTCTCGCACCTCGCTACAATCGATGTACGCATGATACAAGTCCAAGGTCTCAGTCGCCACTTCGAGGACAAGAAGCGAGGCACTGTCAAAGCCGTCGACAACGTCAGCTTCTCAGTAGGTAAAGGAGAGATCTTCGGCCTCCTCGGCCCTAACGGAGCCGGGAAGAGCACCACCCTCCGTCTCATCTCAACTTTGCTCAAGCCTACCTCAGGCACCGCCACCATCAACGGCTTCAACATTAGCACTAACCCCGCCGATGTCCGCCGCCAGATCGGTTTCCTCACCGGCGACATGGGCCTTTACGCCCGCCTCTCACCCCGAGAAATCCTCCAGTTCTTTGGCCGCCTCGCCGAAGTCCCAGAGCCAGATCTCACCCGCCGCACCAGCGAGCTTATCGAGCGTCTCGACATGCGAGACTTCGCCGACACCCGCGCCGACAAGCTTTCCAGTGGTATGAAACAAAAAACCGCCATCGCCCGCACCCTCGTCCACGATCCGCCGGTACTAATTCTCGACGAGCCCACCGCCACCCTCGACCTCC
>CAZZGS010000293.1:0-5985 GCA_964653845.1 uncultured Bryobacter sp. | reverse complement strand
CTCCAGATCAAAGGTAACGTCCAAGGCCGTGCTCGGAATGAAATTCGTATATACAGTGAGGTCTTCGCTCGTATAGGCGTTATTGCGACCGCCGTTCTTCTCCATCACGATGTCGAACATTTTCGGGCCATATTTCTTGGCTCCGTTAAACATCATGTGTTCAAAGAAATGAGCTAGCCCCGTCTTGCCAGGAACCTCGTTTCGACTCCCAATCTTGTAGAACAGATACATTGCGACATTCGGGATGTCGCGGTCTTCTTCGACAATCACCTTCATCCCGTTGGCCAACTGGCCTGTCTTCACAGGCAACGGCTCAATGGCAAGAAGATTCATCACAAAGGAAATGAAAAAGAATAGTCGACGTATCACGCCTTCATTTTAGACACACCCATTCACACGTTTTTTACAAAATGAAGATGAGCCATCCGCCTTGTCCCAACTAAACTGAAACTATCCAAAGTGACAACGATTCTGGTTATCGACGACGATGAAAGCCTCCGGGACACAATTGCGGTCCTGCTGGAACGCGAAGGTTTTCGCACTATCACGCATGCCGACGGCAAGTCTGGCCTGGATGCGGCCCTTTCGGCCAAGCCTGATCTGGTTCTCGTTGACCTGCGCTTGCCCGTCCTCGGCGGAGTCGAAGTCTGTAAGCAAATCCGCGCCGCGCGCATGGATACCCCGATCATCGTATTAAGTGCTATTGGCGACGAGATCGACAAAGTACTGATGCTCGAGATTGGGGCTGACGATTACATCGTCAAACCATTTGGCACACGAGAGCTGATCGCGAGAATCAGGGCCGTCCTCCGCAGGGCCACCGCGCCACCCAATCAGGTTTTCTCCTTCAGCGACATTCATCTCGATTTCGACCGCCGGGTCGTAACCAGGAATGATGTCGAAGTAAAGTTCACTCCGGCCGAATACAACCTGCTCACCTTCTTTGTCCAGAATCCGGATCGCCCGCTATCCCGGGAGCTCATCCTCAACTCGGTCTGGGGCTATGAATCCTTCCCCAACACGCGAACCGTCGACGCACATGTCGTCCGGCTGCGGCAAAAACTCGAGCCACAGCCAGAATCACCTCGCTATTTTCTAACCATGCACGGCGTCGGATACCGTTTCTTGCCTTAGGACATTCATGCAGCGACTCATCCTGGTTGTCGACGACACCGCTTACTCACGAGAGGCGCTGGCGCTGGCCCTGATGTCAATCCAGGGGGTAGCCGTGCGCACGGCAGGATCTATGCTGGAGGCGATAAAGATTCTCGACGGCAAAGATGGCGTACATGCCCTTTGCACCGATCTCAACATGCCTTTTGGCGACGGATTTCAATTGATCGAACAAGTTCGATCCGATATCCGATATAGTCGGATTCCTATTGTCGTGATCAGTGCCAACACAGACGAAGCCACACCTGCCAGAGTAAAAGCCCTTGGGGCCGACGCGTTCTTCTCCAAGCCCTACTCTCCCCTCGTCTTGCGACAAACTCTGGAGCAACTTTTCGATGCGAAGCAAAACCTTAGCGCTTAGCACACTCACCGCCTGCTTACTTGCTCTCGCCCCTCTAGCGGCGCAGGAAAAGACACAACTCCAATTGATTCTCGAACGCCTCGCAAAGCTCGAAGCTCAAAACGAAGCGCTTCAAAAGGAGGTCACCTCGTTGCGCCGGCAACTCAACCCTGGCAATGTCCCGTTGGTTGAAACGGTCGAAGTACAGAAAACTCAAATTCGCGAACAAGCCCAGACAAAAGTAGAAGCTGCCTCAAAGCAGCCCCTCGCTATCACTGGCACACTTCTAATGAACAGTTACTGGAACGGCCGCAACAATGGAGGTGCGATCAACTCAAGCTCGGCAGCCTTGCTCGCCTCTCCCCGCGCAGCAGGCATCACCGCCAGCCAGACCATCATCGGCCTGCGCTTTGAAAGCCCCCAAACGATTCTCGGTGCTGACGTCACTGGCTACGCCATGATCGACTTCTTTGACACCAACCCACGCACCGGCACACCTCCTCGCCAGCAGAGCCGCCACCTCGCCGATTATCCACGCCTCCGTGTAGCTAACATCGAGATGGCCTGGAAGAACACCAGCCTCTCCTTCGGGCAGGAGAAGCCCCTCATCTCCCATCGCGACCCCACCACCTTCGCGCAAGTTGGCGTCGCTCCCGCAACCTCAGCCGGCAACCCCTGGCTCTGGCAGCCCCAAGTACGCGTCGAACAACGCTTCAACCTGAACGAATCCACACAGCTCAAAGCCCAAGGATCGATTTATCAAACAGCAGAAGAGTCCGCCGCCGTGCCAGCCGCCTTCGCCGACAGCCTCGCCCCCAGCCGGCCGGGCTGGCAAGGCCGTCTTGCTCTCAACCGAAAATCAGGCGGAGAAACCAGTTGGGAACTCGCTCCCGTCATTCACGCAAGTACGACGCAGGTGGCCGCAACTAGCGTGCCTTCCAGGCTCTATGGCGTCGATTGGCTCTGGGCCCCAACGGACCGTCTCACCTTTACCGGTCTACTTTTCACCGGCAAAAACATTGCCCACATGGGGACCAACCGTCAGGGCTTCACGATTCTCGGTCTTCGCACCGTACGTCCCACCAACAGCAAGGGCGGCTGGGGACAAGTCTCGTACCAATTCACTCCACGCCTGGCAGCAAACGTTTATTCCGGCCAGCACGATGACAAAAACAGCGACCTCGCCACTGGCGGCGTCGGCAAGAACTTCCTCTACGCAGGCAACCTCATTTATCGCATTGCCACCAACGTAACTATCTCGTTTGAAGCGAGCCAGGTGCGCACCGATTACATCCGGCTCGGCCGAAGACTGAAGAACCACTATGACCTCTCGCTGGCTTATCAGTTTTAGTCTACTTGCCATCAGCCTCCACGCGGTCACCGTCAGCGGCACGGTCGAGCTTCAGGATTCCCGCGGCCAGAAGGCAAAGAAAGACAAAAGTGGAGTCGTCATCTGGCTCACCCCGCTCGATCCACCGCTAGCCTCACCTCTCACCACAGCCAAAGCACGCATCATCCAGAAGAACAAACGCTTTGAGCCCCACGTCCTCGCTGCCTCTGTCGGGACCACCGTAGACTTCCCGAACTTGGACCCTATCTTCCACAATGCTTTCTCCAACTTCGACGGCAAAGTCTTCGACCTCGGTCTCTACCCACCTGGCCAGTCCAGGAGTGTTCGCTTTGACCGGCCAGGAATCACCCGGCTCTTCTGCAACATCCATTCTGCAATGAGCGCCATAGTCGTCGTTCTCACGACGCCCTACTTCGTCACCTCAGCCCCGGACGGAACTTATGAAATCCGAGGTGTACCTGCTGGAAACTATCGGCTTGAGCTCTATCATGAGCGCAGCACCGGCGCCACCCTGAAGGCTCTCGAACGAACGATTCGGATTGCTGAGCCAGGCACCAAAATCCCACACATCGTTGTATCCGAGACCGGCTACGTTCCCGCGCCTCACCCCAACAAACACGGTAATCCCTATCCGCCGGCCGACACTAATCCGATCTACCCTGGGGCAAAGCGATGATGCGGGGCTGGCCACTGACACGAAAAATCCTCCTGGCCGTCTCGATCAGCATTTCTTTGCTTGTCGGTGCCACCAGTTGGCTCGCCCTGCGCTTCGCCGTCAACACGACCTCACGCGGACTGGAAGGTGAAGTTACCGCCAGCCTCCGGGCCTACGAAACCCTGTGGCGAGCCAGAGAAAACATGCTCGCCTCAGTCAGTTCGCTGATGAGCAACATGCCAGAAGTCAGAGCTTCATTCCGAACCGGCGACCAGGCCACCATCCGCGATACCGCTTCCGAAGTCTGGGCCAAGGTCTCACAGGAAGAAGCCATCTTTCTTGTCTCCGATCCGGCAGGCGTCGTAATTGCCTCTCTCGGGGGCGGCCCGGCACCTCCACTGGCTGAGGTCATCCGCTCTGCATCCCCACGCTTTCCACAGCAAAGCAAAGGCTTCCTGGCCCACGCAGGCAGACTTTGGCAAATCGTAGTCACACCCGTTTATATAGACGCCCAACAAGGCTCTGCCCTTCTCAATGTTTTGATCACCGGCTACCCCGTAAACTCCAATCTGGCCAAATCTCTGCGACAGAATACTGGCAGCGATTTCGTATTCTCCTCCGGCGGTCAACCCATCGCCTCCACTCTCGATGCCGCAAAAGCCACCCAGCTCAATCAGACTCCAAACCCGGGCATCGATCCCGTCCTGGTGCGCACTCGGGGTGCCGGCTTCGGCTTACTGGCTGCACCGCTGCTCGACATCGCCGGCAAATCCATCGGCGAACTCCGCATCGTCCGTTCCTTCGATGCCGCCCAGGAGCGCCTCGACGAATTGCAGCGCGGCATGCTCGGCCTCTGGACCGTCGCCGTTCTCCTGGGCCTCGGCCTCAGCTACGGCCTCACCCGCAAAATCGTCGACCCGATCGAACGCCTCGACAAAGCCGCTGCCGAAGTAGCCCGGCAAAACTACGACACGCGTCTTGTGATTGACCGCGGTGATGAACTCGGCCGCCTCGCCCAGTCATTCAACACCATGTGCGTCTCGCTGCAGGAAGCGCGCGGGGAACTCATCCGCCAGGAGCGCCTCGCCACCATCGGCCAATTTGCCACTTCAATCGTTCACGACCTCCGCAATCCCCTGGCGGCAATTTACGGCGGCTCAGAGATGTTGGTCGATACCGGTCTCAACGAGTCTCAATCGAGGCGTATTGCGCGCAACATTTATCAGGCCTCACTCAGCATCCAGTCGCTGCTCCAGGATCTCTCCAACATCTCGCGCGGCAAGCTCTCTCCGCTCGAACCTTGCAGTCTCGCAGAGGTCGTGTGTGCTTCTACAGAGCGGTTCCTGTCTTCCGTCGATTCCCAGGCAATCTCTCTACACATAGATGTCGATCTCACATCCACAATCTCAGTGGAGCGAGCCCGGATGGAGCGCGTCTTCTTCAATCTGATCGCCAATGCTGTGGAGGCCATGTCCGGGTCGGGCTCGATTCGCATTCGGTCGGAAGAAACCGCGACAACCGTAATCTTGCGAATCTCGGACAACGGGCCCGGTATCGCCGACGAACTCAAGTCTCAGCTATTCGAGCCCTTCGCAACTGCAGGCAAAAGAAACGGCATGGGGCTCGGCCTTGCCCTTTCAAGGCAAACCGTCCGCTCTCATGGCGGTGATCTTTGGTCGGAATCCGTCTCTCAAGGTGCCTCTTTCTGCGTCCGGCTTCCGCTGGCAGGTACAGCTCCGAAATCTAACGAGTTTCACAACACTTTTACAAGCCAGTGATGATTTCCTTGCGAAATCCCATCAATATGGTATTTCAGCTGCACCAAGCTTTTGAACTCTTCCTATGGTGGGAGGAGAGGGTAAATACACACCCTGATACGAAGCGTCTTCCTAGAGGCGATTCCCGTGTTTTACCCGGCCCTCGCCCTCAAAGCGAGGGCTCTTTTTTTGTAAACAAAAATGCAGAGCTGCCCCTGAGTTTAGCCCCGCCACGCGGTGGCTCACGCCTTCTCAGCGCGCGCTTCATAAGTAGCAAGGCCGAAAAGCACCCCCAGCATCGTCATCATTGGTGTCGTTCTTATTCATTTAGAAACGACTCCCGCCGGCATTCAGTTTGAATACGGTCAAACTTTTTTGGGCAATAATTTCAACAACTCCTCAACCACCTGAGGAGCCTCAATCGCCCAGTTCTTTTTCTCCGAAGGATCCTTCGCCAAGTTGCTCAGCCACAGCTTCTCTTTTGGCTCGCCGTAAGGATCATCTGGAAACTTGGGCGGATTCTCGATCAATTTCCAATCGCCCTTTCTTACCGCCCGGCTCCCCAAATACAACCAGTGAACGCTCTCATGTGCACTCTTACCACCGCGCATCACCAGCTCCCGCTGATCGCGGCCATCAAGGCCCATTGGCGCATCGAGGCCAGCCATTGCCAGAAAAGTAGGCAGAATATCCATCGCCATCCCAACAC
>CAZZGS010000292.1:0-5987 GCA_964653845.1 uncultured Bryobacter sp. | reverse complement strand
CTTTGAGTCCATGAAGGGACATACGAGAAAATTATCTCACTCTGGACTGAAGGCCTGGCTACGGTATCTGCATCGGCAGCGTCGCACACAGGATCATTGCGGACCAGGCTCTGACAGAAGCGGAGATCCATTCGTGATGCAAGAAACTACTAATCGTCCTCAACCGCCTCAAGACTCATATCGCGATTGAGCCAATCCGGGCGCTTCAACACCTCACGAGGCCGAGAACCGTCAGGCGGCCCGATAATGCCTTCCTTCTGCATCCGGTCGAGCATGCGGGCAGCCCGGCCGTAGCCAAGGCGCAAGCGGCGCTGCAGAATCGAAGTCGAGGCCTTGCCCATTTCGCAGACAACCTTTACGGCATCGCCGTACAGAGGGTCGGAATCACCTTCAGCGCCCTCTGCATCCGGCTGATCGTCTGGGTCATCGCTGGGCGGTGCGACAAGGAAGCTCTGATCGTATTCCGGCTTCGCCTGACGCTTCCAGAATTCAACCACCGAATTGATTTCCTGCTCACCCACATAAGCGCCATGAACGCGATGCAGGCGTGAAGAAGCAGGCGGCAAATACAACATGTCGCCCTTACCAAGCAGGTGTTCGGCACCCATTGTGTCGAGAATCGTACGTGAGTCCACACGAGTGGTCACGCGGAAGCTGATACGGGCCGGGAAGTTTGCCTTGATCACACCGGTGATGACATCCACCGACGGACGCTGCGTCGCAAGCACAAGGTGCATACCCACGGCACGAGCCATCTGCGCCAGACGCGCCACGGAGGTTTCGACATTATTCCTCTCCAGCATCATCAGATCGGCGAGTTCGTCGATGATGATCAGGATGTAGGAAAGCGGTCGCATGTCTTCTTCAAGCAACGCTTCCGGATTTTCTTCATCAAAGAGGCTGCGAGGCTCATTAGCCATCTGCCGCATCTTGCGATTAAACTGCTCGATGTTTCGAACACCGCGCGAGGCAAGTAACTTATACCGTCGTTCCATCTCAAGCACTGCATTGCGTAAGGCGTTTGAAGCCTTCTTCGGGTCGGTGATGACAGGCGTGAGCAAGTGAGGAATATCTTCGTAGATCCCCAATTCCACACGCTTGGGGTCGATCATGATCATGCGAACTTCATCGGGTGTGGACTTGTAAAGCACGCTCATGATCATCGAATTGAGCATGACCGACTTACCCGAGCCAGTAGAACCGGCCACCAGCAGGTGAGGCATCGTGTCCATCGTAAAGATCTTGATACGTCCGTTGATATCCTTGCCGAGCGACATGGTCAGTCGTGAAGTGGCGTTCTGGAAGTCTTCGCCCTCAAGCACTTCGCGAAGAGCAATCACTTCGCTCTTCTTGTTCGGAACCTCAATGCCGATCGTCGGCTTGCCAGGGATTCGTTCAATCAGGATCGACTCAGCCTGTAGCCCCAGGCAGAGGTCTTCTGTGAGGTTGGTGATCTTCGAGTACTTGATACCGGCTTCGGGCTTGAATTCAAAAGTAGTAACGACGGGGCCCGGGTTGATCTGTACCACGTTGCCAAGCACGCCGAACTCTTCAAACCTCTCCTTGATGCGTGAGGCGGTATCTCGCAGCTCTTGAGAATCGAAGGCGCTACGCGGTTGAGGCTCGTTGAGCATCCCTGTAGGTGGCAGCTTGTAGGAGGTAGGGCCAAAGGCATCTTTGCCCTTTGCCTTCGCAGGCGCAACACCAAGACCGCTACCCACAGACTGTGGTGCCGCTGCAGGCTCCGGTGCCGCTGGAATTTCTTCGAGCGTCTTGATCGGGATATATTCCTCATTGACGGCGACGGCAGGCTCTTTAGAAGCTTCAAAGGATGAAGCAACCGTCTTGGTCTCCCACGGTGGCAGATCCGCGCCCTCGTCTTCAGTGCGTCGCGGTGGTGTGCGGCGCCTCTGAACAATCGACGGTACTTCATCGTCTCCAGCCTTGGCAGGACGAGGCTTGGCTGGACGACGTTTGAAGAATTCAAATTTGGGCATCCGAAACTTACGGAAGACCTTGATCACTGCCTGCAACATGGCTGTAAGCACAGCCAGCCACTCCAGCAGAATGGCAACCGAGAAGGTTGAGATCAAATAAAGCGAGACCACCAGTACGGTAGCCGTAAGCAACGCGGCACCGGTGAAGTTCAGATAGAAAACCAGCATGTCGGCAAGGATCATGCCGAAGACACCACCAGCTGGAATGGAGCCCGAGAACGCTCGCGCACCGGGCGCAAGGGAGAAGCTGGTGCAGGCCCCGAGGACAAATAACAACGCACCCGCTACCTTAATCCCGGCAGCCTCAATTGGCTTCGATTGCATCCACTTCCAGGCAAGCAACAAAATGAGTGCCGGGATGACAAAGCTGGAGAGCCCGAAGAGCTGAAAGCAGACGTCACTCAGGTGCGAGCCGAATCGGCCCATCAGGTTGGAGGGTCGAACGACGCTCGTAGCGGTATTCCAACTCGGATCGATCGCCGAGTAGGAAATTAGGCTGAGCATACTCGCCAAGCCTATGAATAAAAACACGAATGCTAGCACCTCGTTAAGGCGCTTGTGTGTAGTTGGACCTAAAAGCTTCATCCGCGTGAACGGACAAATGCCAGAGCGATCACTATTATGCCAAAAATGATTCGATATGCAATGAAGGGGGTTAGCCCATGCTTGCGGATCACCTTGAGAAAGAAGGCAATTACGCCCAAGCCGACGATTGCGCTACCCGCGATTCCTACGATAAATGGCATAAGCATGCCTTCAGTAAGGCCATGCTTGGAGAGGTCGTAGACCGACTTCAGGCCTGAGGCGGCGACGATCGGCGTAGACAGAAGAAAAGAGAATCGGGCGGCAGCCGAGTGGGTGAGGCCGAGAAAGAGGCCGGTCGAGATCGTGATGCCGCTTCGAGAAGTACCGGGGATCAGAGCGAGCGCCTGCGACAGGCCGATCATCGAGGTATCTGCAAGAGTGAGCTCGCCAATGTGCTTGAGTCGGCTGGTGTAGCGCTCCGCAACCCACAACAGGATCCCGATCAGAATTAACATCGTACCCATCACGAAGGGGCTGCGAAGAGTAGTCTCGATCTGGTCTTTGAATTTAAGCCCGATCAGCCCAGCCGGCACCGATGCCAATACGAGATACCAAAGCAGCTTCGGATTCTGCTTCAATTCTTCATCGTCACCGTATTTGAGGCCAATGCCTTGAGCAACAATCTGTAACCAGTCTTTAAAGAAGTAGATCAGCACTGCCGCGAGTGTGCCTATATGCAGAGCGATGTCGAAATCCAGGCCCTGATCCGGCCATCCCAGCAACCAGGGGACCAGAAACAGGTGGGCAGAACTACTAATCGGTAAAAACTCTGTGAATCCTTGGACAATCGCAAGGAGGATTGCCTGGTAGATGGGCATAATGAGTATTGTAAGGCTCTGTCCACTGTTTTCAGATGAATCACCAATAACCGAATGCCAAGTACAAAAATCGTAGCCACCCTGGGTCCTGCCACCGACTCGCCTGAGATGATCCGCAAGCTATTGGAAGCCGGCGTTGATATCTTTCGACTCAATGCCAGCCATGGCCACAAAGATGAACATGTTCGCAGGATCCGAATCGTTCGCGAAATGGCCAAAGCAATGGGGATTTATGCAGGCGTGCTGCTGGATCTTCAGGGGCCAAAGATCCGCTTGGGTGAATTCGAAAATGGCGGATGTGTGCTGACAAAGGGAAGCACGTTTTCCATTACAACTGCGCAGGTGATCGGCAACGACCAGATTGCATCCACCACTTATGCTGAGCTTGCCCGAGACGTAAAGCCTGGCAACAGTATCTTGATTGCGGACGGCAGTGTAAAACTGCGAGTGATCTCCTCAGACGGAATTACTGCGCGTTGTGAGGTTGTCATTGGCGGGCCGATCAGCAATCGCAAGGGAATCAATCTGCCTGGTGTCGCCATCAGCACTCCTTCACTTTCTAAGAAGGACAAAGCCGATTTGCAATTTGGCCTGGACGAGAAAGTCGACTTCATCGCCCTCAGTTTCGTTCGCCAGCCGAACGACATTTTGCGCCTAAAGCTCTACCTGGAAGAGCGCGAGAGTAAGGCGCAGGTGATTGCCAAGATCGAAAAGCCCGAGGCAGTGGAGAACCTCAATGCAATCCTTGCCGAAAGCGATGGGGTGATGGTGGCTCGCGGTGATCTGGGCGTTGAGATGCCGATCGAGAAGGTACCGGCAATTCAGAAGACCATCATCCAGCGCGCCCGCAGCATGGGCAAATTCGTAATCACGGCAACGCAGATGCTCGAGAGTATGACTGAGAATGCCACGCCCACCCGCGCCGAGGTGAGCAACATTGCCAACGCCATCTACGATGGCACCGATGCCGTTATGCTGTCGGCCGAAACCTCCACCGGCAAGTACCCGGTGGAAGCAGTCAGCGTTATGGACCGGATTGCCGCCGAGACCGAAGCAAACCTCCGCTACCGCGGATTCCAGGAACTCCCGGCTATGGCCAATCCCACCCATGCCGAAATCATTGCCGACGCCGCATACAGAGCCGGCCGCTATATGGGTGTGGCCGCAATCGCCGTCTTTACCGCCTCAGGCTCAACGGCCCGGCTGATCAGCCGCTTCCGCCCTCCAGTGCCGATCTACGCTTTCACACCCTTTGAGGAAGCAGCCCAGCAACTGTCGATCATCTACGGAGTCACTGCGATTGTGGTGCCAAATGCAGGCTCCACCGACGAGATGCTGATCCAAATGGATCAGGAATTGCAGCTTCGAGGCTACATCAAACCGCACGATCAGGTGGTCTTCGTCAGCGGGCAACCGATCGGCGAACCCGGCAGCACAAACATGCTCAAGCTGCATCGAGCAGTTGAATGGCCAGCGGCCTAAGGCCGGAACTGCTTCAGCAAGCCTCACTGAATTTGTTGTGAGTCCCTCCTCGCCCAAACGCAAGGGTGGGCGAAAAGCAGGCGCACTGATGCTGAAGGCTTACTGAAGCAGTTTGAGAATACAAGTAAATTGTCAAAGAGCCTGCGCGGCGGGCAGAGGACACGCGTCCTTGCTGGCACTGTCCCGCGCACTCAGAAGAGTTATTTCGGAGGCAAGAGCTGGGGTTTGGCCGAGGAAGCAATGCAAAATACGGTACGCCTCCCTGTCCAACTCCCTGTGTAATTTCGCTACCACTCGCCTGTGTTCAGTCCACGAATCCGATTCTCAAGTCATCAACACGTTCCGGTTAGGCAACGCGGTGCGGTCGGCATGTAGCTTGAGATCAAGTGCAGCAAATCTTTCTCTTCCTTGCTAAACCTGCCCGCACTAACCTTACGACGTTGCGCACCGATGCCGTTCCCCAGCGCCACACCGCTCAAATAAGCTTCAGTAATTGCGGGATGGATGTAGTACTTCCTGCAAGTCGCTGGGCGGTTGCCTAAAATTGCCGCCACCTTCTTCACGGCTTCCACCACATTCTTCTTTGCTGCGGTTGGTGAGTCGGCCGGGCCCAACGCACGAAGCGCTTTCATCGCCTCGCGCGTTCCATTCCACGTGCGGAAGTCCTTGGCCGAGAAATCGGAGCCGGCGATCTCCCGGATATAAGCATTCACATCATCAGAACGGATTTTTACCGGACGATCCTCCTCGTCAATATACTGGAACAGATCCTGGCCAGGCAGCTCATGGCAATCGCGCACGATCTTCGCAAGCCGCCGGCTCCGCACTTTAATGCAATGCGCCACGGCGCTCTTGCCTTTAAAGTCAAAGCTCACTTTCGCTCCGGCCAAATGCACATGACTGTGATTCAGTGTGGTAAGTCCGAAGGAATCATTAGCCCGTGCGTACTCCTCGCCGCCAACGCGAATCGAGGTCTCTTCCAGTAATCGAACCAGGGCGGCCATCAGCTTCTGCTGCGGAATGCCTCGAAGTTCTAAATCCGTCTCAACTCTTCGCCGGATTTCCGGCAAAGCTTTCCCGAAGGCTACCATTCTCGCGAATTTCG
>CAZZGS010000291.1:2633-5992 GCA_964653845.1 uncultured Bryobacter sp. | reverse complement strand
GGCCGGCCCTCGGCTTAAGCTCTCAGCCGATCGCCGAAGAAGCCTTTGTGGTTGTGGTGGAGGCGTCGGGCCGCAAATTCGGTGTGGTGGTCGATGCCGTTCTCGATTCTGAAGAAATTGTGGTCAAGCCTCTGCACATTGTCCTCAAGGCTTTGGGCGTCTTTGCCGGGGCGACGATCCTCGGTGACGGTCAAGTCGCTCTCATTCTCGATATCTCAGGTCTGGCCCGTCGCGGCGGTCTCAACGCAGAAAATAAAACGCTCGATCAGGACCGGGTCGATCAAAATTTACTGGTTCCCGACGGCTCCGAACATTTGCGTTTGCTGATGGCTCGTGTCGCCCAGAACCGTGTCGCTTTTCCGCTTGAAGAAGTCACCCGTATCGAAGAAATCCCGGCCTCGAGCATCGAACGCTCCGGCCCGCGCGAGGTCCTCCAGTACCGGGGACGCATCATGCCGCTGGTCCGCATTGGCGACTGCCTCGGTGAGCCTCGCCTCGCTGCCGCCGCTGACGACCTGCTCCGTGTCGTGGTTTGCCAGATGCGCGGTACCCAGACCGGCCTCATCATCGATTCGATCGAAGATATTTTCGAAGAAAGGGTGTTGGTCGAACGTTTTGGCAATGAACGTTGTATCGCCGGCTCACTGGTCGCCGGAGGCTTGGTCGCCGACCTCCTCGACCTCGAACGAATCGCCGATTTTGCCGGAATGGTGAGAAAAAACTAACCATGCAATACTGCACTTTCTACCTCGACAAAAAGCATTACGGCATCCCGATGATGGAAGTCCAGGAGGTCATGCTTCAGCAGGATCTTACTCCCGTTCCGCTGGCCCCGTCGGTCGTGCGCGGCCTCATGAATCTCCGCGGCAATATTGTGCTCAGTATCGATATCCGCCGCCGCCTCGGACTGCCCGAAAGCGATCCCACTCAGGACTCGATCCAGATCATTACCCAGGGGCCGGCCGGCCTGGTGGGCTGGATGGTCGATCAGATGGGAGAAGTCGCCGATCTCGACCCCGCAGCGGGCGAGATTCCGCCCGGCACCGTTCCTGCCGCCAATCGTGAACTGACCCAGTCGGTTTTTCAACTAGAAAGTGGCTTGTTGATGGTGCTTGATGGACAAAGAATTCTGGAGATGGAACAGGACCGCCTCGAAGGCATACGGGAAGGGTCGCGTGAGCTCGCCTGAGCCAAAACGCAACAAGAAAAACTCCGGCAATTCAGGCATCCGCCGTGATGACCCCTGCCCGGATCAATCGATCGATACACAACACATTGGAGACTTTCAAATGAAACAAGCTACCGCCGACACGCAGAGCCAACCCTTAACCGCCACAAACACAACGCTTCTCGCCGACATTGACGTCCTGCGCAGTGCCTTCGATGGTCTTGGCACCAGTATTTTCCTGGCCGATCGCGATCTCAACCTCATCTACATGAACCGCCGCGCCCGCACTGTTCTGCTCGAAATGGAGGCCGATTTGCAAGCCAGCTTCCAACTCGGCGTTGACGATTTGATCGGCCAGTCCCTCGATGTATTTCACGGGTCTCATGCCGCCCAGATCCGGTCCAGGCTCAACGATGTCCGAAATCTCCCGATCCGGTCAGCCATCAAAATCGGCAATCGCACGCTCGATCTCAATGTCAATGCGGTAGTCAAACCGTCTGGAGACTTTGCCGCTCTCGTTGTCAATTGGGAAGACATCACTTCCAGCAAAAAGCTCGCCTCTGAGGTTGAACGTATGCGCCAAATGGTCGAAAATGCGCCCATAAACATTATGCGCACCAACACCGATTTCGTCATCGACTATATGAACACGGCCAGCATCAAAACACTCCGCCGGCTCGAGCATCTGCTTCCCGTCAAAGTGGATCAGATCGTTGGCTACTCGATCGATATTTTTCACAAACATCCCGAGCGCCAGCGTCAACTGCTTGCAGATCCCAAAAACCTTCCTTACAAAGCCAAGTTCCGTCTTGGCCCTGAGACTCTTTCCCTTCTGGTCAGCGCTATGGTTGACGAAAAAGGCACCTATCTTGGTCCGATGGTTACCTGGGAAGTCATTACCGCTCAGGTTGCCAACGAAACCCGCCAGATGGAAGTGATGGATCAACTGGCCCAGACGGCCAGCTCCGTACTCGAAAACTCAACCGCTCTCAACAACATCAGCCAGCAAATGACTGGCAATGCCGAAGAAACCGCCACACAAGCCGGAATCGTTTCTGCGGCCAGCGAAGAAGTCTCGAAAAACGTCGAAGTGGTATCCACTGGAGCGCAGCAGATGCTCACCTCCATCCGCGAAATCGCCAAGAGCGCGAACGAAGCCGCCCGCGTCGCCAAGTCTGCCGTCGGCGTCGCCGAAAACACCAATCAAACGATCAGCAAGCTGGGTGAGTCGAGCATTGAAATCGGCAAGGTAATCAAGGTCATCACCACCATTGCCCAGCAAACCAACTTGCTGGCCCTCAATGCCACGATCGAAGCCGCCCGGGCTGGTGAGGCCGGAAAAGGCTTTGCCGTGGTCGCAAACGAGGTCAAAGAACTCGCCAAAGAAACCGCCAAGGCTACTGAGGAAATCGGCCGCAAGATCGAAATGATTCAGGGCGATACGCGCTCGGCCGTTACCGCCATTGCCGAAGTCAGCGGCATCATCAATCAGATCAACGACATCTCGAATGTAATCGCCGCTGCGGTCGAAGAACAAACCGCCACCACCAACGAAATCGGCCGCAACGTCGCCCAGGCCGCCCAGGGCACCACCGAGATCGCGCGTAATATCTCAGGTGTCGCCACTGCCGCCCGCAATACCAGTTCCGGTGCCGCCGAGATGCAGCAATCCGTCTCAACCCTCACCAAGGTGTCGAACGAACTCGATGAGCTTGTCGCCAAATTTGCTCAATAGAACATGAGAACCAGCAGTGTCTTTGAACATGGTGACCGCGTCCGGGTCCTTGTCGTAGACGACTCGGTCGTGGTCCGCCGCGCGATTACTCTCGCTATCGAGACAGACCCTCAACTGGAGGTGGTCGGTATCGCCAGCAGCGGCGAACTCGCCCTCCAGAAGGTCGACCAGCTCAATCCAGACGTGGTTACCCTCGACGTCGAGATGCCCGGCATGAATGGCCTTGAAACGCTAACCGAGCTAAGAAAGCGCCGGCCCTCGCTTCGCATCGTCATGGTCAGCAATCTCACCCAGGGCGGAGCCGCAGTCACCATCGAAGCACTGTCCAGGGGCGCTGACGACTGCGCTTCAAAATCGAGCGGTGGCCATTCGATCGAAGAAAGCGTTGCTCTGCTGCGCGATCAACTCTGCCCCAAATTGAAGCAGTTCTTTCGCTTCAAAACGAAGGCCGCAGAC
>CAZZGS010000291.1:0-2623 GCA_964653845.1 uncultured Bryobacter sp. | reverse complement strand
TTCTCCAACTTCGCCTTCGCCAAACTTGCTCTCGCCTCCGCTTTCCCGCCCTCTGCCTACCGCAGATATCAGCGCCATCGTGCTGGGCATCTCGACAGGCGGCCCTACCGCTCTCGCCGAACTCGTTCCCGCACTCGGCAAAGACCTCCATGTCCCGTTGCTGATCGTCCAGCACATGCCGCCCATGTTCACCCGCCTTCTGGCCGAACGCCTCGATTCAAAAAGCAGTATGAGTGTTGTCGAAGCCGTTCACGGCATGGCTGTCGAACCTGGCAAAGTCTACATCGCTCCCGGCGATTTCCATATGCGCGTTTGCCGGGCCTCAAACAGAGTTGAAATTGCCCTCGACCAGGCCCCTCAAGAAAACTGCTGCCGTCCAGCCGTCGACGTTCTCTTTCGCAGTGCAGCCGAAGTCTGGGGTAAACATTCCGCTGCCGTTGTTATGACCGGCATGGGCAAGGACGGCCTTGCCGGGGCTAGATCGCTTTGGGCGGCAGGTGCTCCGATTCTCGCCCAGGACGAAGATACCAGCGTTGTTTGGGGGATGCCCGGAGAAATCGTCCGGGCAAAACTTGCCGATCAGGTGTTGCCACTGGCAGATTATTTCTGGTGCCCTGATTGCCCTTGCCAGGGGCAGCCGTTTATGAGCCTCCCAGAGCTAAAAACCACCAGCTACCAATTCCTCCGCAAATTCATTGCCGATCAGAGCGGTATCGAACTCGGGCCCGATCGTCAGTATCTGGTCGAGAGCCGTCTCGAACCCATCCTTCAAGATCTCGGCTGTCCCTCTCTCGCAGACCTCTGCCGCGCCATCGAAGGCGAGCGCATTCTCGCCAACTCGCCCCGCCCCATCAGCCGCAAGATCATCCACGCCCTCAGCACCCACGAAACCTCCTTCTTTCGCGATCCCGATTTCTTCCGCGTCCTGGGACAAACCATCCTGCCCAACTTGCTCTCAACCAACTGCACCGGCCGCCTGCGCATCTGGTCGGCGGCCGCATCCTCCGGCCAGGAAGCCTACAGCATCGCCATCCTGGCCGCAGAAACGGGAATCCAGCCCCAACCGCTCATCATCGCGACAGACATATCGGCCATCGTTCTCGAGATAGCCGCTGAGGCTGTTTTCTCCGACTACGAGCTTCTGCGCGGCTTTGAGGATTCAGTCCTTCGCAAAAAATACCTGCTGCCTCGCAAAGGAGGCGCGCAACTCATTCCTCAAATTCGGCAATCCATCGAGTTTCATTGCTGCGACCTGCGGGACACCAATCGCAGCTTTGCTCCGCTGGACCTGATTCTGTGTCGCAACGTTCTGATCTATTTCGACGAGCCCACACGCAGTCGCGTTCTCCAACATCTCCTAACTCAACTCCGTCCGGGCGGTATCCTGGTCCTTGGCGCGGCTGAAGCGATTTTCAACGATTTCGACGCCCTCACCCGCATCTCAACAGACAGCTTCACGTACTACCAAAAAGTTATTAGCTGAAATTCAAAATCGTATGATGAATACTGCAAATTCGATCCTCGTCCCACTGACCCATCAAAAACTTCTATGAACCGGTTGCTCTTATCTGCTTCACTTCAGTAACAGTTCTGTTTATAATTCGATGCACGAGGGTTTTCTTGCTTAGCTTTAAATCCCTCCCCGTTGCTTCAATTCCTGCCCGTCTATTTTACGCCCCGTAGCGATCCAGGCTCCCTCTTGTCGCGAGCCAAAAATCCAATAGTTCAGGGGATCTCCATGAAAAAAATGCGACTGAGTCTCTCTCTCTCGCTTATCACCCTTCTGATGTGCAACAGCATCACTTGGGCACAAAGCGCATACGGCAACCTACGCGGTAGCGTAGTCGATTCGGCTGGCGCATCCATCGCCAATGCCAAAATAACCCTTTTAGAAGAATCCACCGGAGTCACTCGCTCCGCTGTTTCCAGTTCTGCTGGCGAATACAATTTCGTCAACATCAACCCTAATACTTACACCATAATCGTCGAACAGTCTGGCTTTAAGAAAGTCGAACGCAAAGGCATCATCGTCGGCACTCAGCAGTCCGTCACCGCCGACATCAAGCTCGACGTAGGCGATGTCACTCAGTCCATCATGGTCACTGAAGAGTCACCGCTACTCGAAACCGCCTCCGCCTCACAGGGCCAGGTCGTCGATCGCCAGAAGCTGATCGACCTTCCCAACCTTGGCCGCAATCCCTTTATGTTTAGCCGCCTAACTCCTACGGTCGTTCAGGTCGGTAACCCCGCCTACAATCGCATGCAGGATCAGAGCGGATCCTCAACCATCATCATTAACGGTGGTCCTGTCCGTGGTAACAGCTACCTCGTCGACGGTATCCCCATCACCGACTTTGCTAACCGTGCGGTAATCATCCCGTCGCTCGAAGCGGTAGAGGAAGTCAAAATCCAGTACTCAACTTATGACGCAGAAATGGGCCGCACCGGTGGCGGTATGTTCAACACCCTCCTCAAGAGCGGCGGCAATAACTACCACGGCGCTCTCATCGGCTTAACCCGCAACACCGAATGGATGGGCAACAACTTCTTCAACAACCGCAATGGCATCAAGCGTCAGGAACAGCCCAACAAAACCTACGCCGGCGCCTTCGGCGGCAAGGTC
>CAZZGS010000290.1:4456-5996 GCA_964653845.1 uncultured Bryobacter sp. | reverse complement strand
GAATGAGGGTGGTGAGTTGGGTGATGGTCTCGGGAGTGAGAGTTGGGGCGAGGGTGTCGAAGTAATGTTCGACTGGATGGACTGTGCCGCCAGAGAGAAAGTTCAGCGGACGAGCGATGCCCCATGAAGTGGTGACGACTTCGAGATCGGAGTGGGATTTGAGCCAGACGTTGGTTCTGGAAGTCATGTCGCTGTAGTGGTTGACACCGCCGGTTTCTTTGGCCTGGACGGTGTACTGAGCGAAGCAGCGGGTAGCGTCGTATGCAGAGACGAGCAGAAGGCAGGCGCTGATGATCCTGACCGGCTTTGGAGTGGTGATGATGGCGATGGCTGCGCCGACTTGCCAGAGTGGGGCCATGAGGAGGAGGTGGTGCAAGCGGCCTGCGTCGGGGAAGGCGAGGTTCCAGAGCCAGACTCCGATGGCGGTGGTGTAGAGGGTTAGGGCCATGCGCTGCCTGGTGAAGACTGAGGCCAGGAGGCCGGTGAAGAAGAGAATCAAGAGGGCTGGAGTGCGCTTGAGTGCATCAGGCGGCGGGCCTACGGTGAATTCCATGGTCCAGTTGCCGCGGAGCATGAGGTCGAAGACATGGATGCGTTCTGCCAGGAGTTTGGACCAATCGGCTGGTGCTTTGGCGCTGGCTTTGCCAAAGCCGAGGATGACTTCGGGGACAGCCCAGGCGAAGTAGAGGATGGGGCTGACGATCGTGATCGCAAGGAGGAGTGCGGAGGGGATGTACCACCATTTGAGTTGTTGCCAGGTGGGTTTAAATTTGAAGAGAAGGATGGCCAGAGTGAGAGAACTAAGGATCCAGATGAAGGTTAGTTTTTCATGGAAGGCCAATGCAAGGGAGGCATTGGCTAGAAGGAAGAGCGGTGCGCCGCCCGAACGCCACCATTGTTGTAGTGCGGCTATGGCAGCAACGACGAGAAGTTGCTGCAGGAGGAAGGGCCCAAAGTTGGTTGGGAGATGGAGGACGAGTTCTACGTCGACCAGAAGGAGGACGAGTGTGAGCGCGGCGGCCCAAGGGCCTGCTTCGCGGCGGGCGATCCAGTAGGCGAGGAGGAAGATGGTGAAGGCGAGTAGGAGGTTGGTGAAGCGGAAGACGTGAGTGCTGGTGCCGAAGAGGCGGAAGGGGATGGCATAGAGGAAGGAGTCAAGGGTGCCAACGTAGGGCATGGTGACGAAGGGGATGGGGCGGTGCGCGATGGTGTAGCCCCAGGGAAGGTCGAGCTTTTCTTCTGCACCGTAAGCGATTTTTTGGGCTAGCGGGAGGAAGTGGGCCTCGTCGTATTCGAGGCCCAGATCGTAGATCCAAGGGAGGGTGGCGCTGAGGAGGGCGACCAGAGCGGTGGCGATAATGGCGAATTCAATGGTGCGAGAGTTGCGCGCCATTATTTGGTAACGATGAAGTCCTTGGGCGCGCTGAGCTTGCCGTCAGGGTTTTTGATGGTGACTTTGAATTTACCGGGCTTGGCGTAGACGGCAGGGGGGACGATTGCGCCCAAGGCATCAATGTTGCCGAAGTTGGTTATGAGTTCT
>CAZZGS010000290.1:0-4446 GCA_964653845.1 uncultured Bryobacter sp. | reverse complement strand
GTTCTTTGCCGTCGATGAGGATCTTTGAGCCAGGGAGAAAATTGGAGCCAGCTACACCCATTGCGGAGCCGCCGGTGGCCTGGACATTGAAGCCCTTGACGGCTGGAGTGGTGTCGGGATGGATGGACTTGATTTCAGGGGCCGGGCCGGACTTGGGGAGGACAATCCACTGGATGGTGTTGGTGGGGCGGCCGTCGGGAGTTTCGACCGAGACTGCATAGGAGCCGGGCTTGGAGAACATCGCGGTGGGTACGAGAGCGGCGAGAGAGGTGCCGTCGCCGGAGGCGGTTTCAAGCGGCATGCCGTTGAGCTTGATGCGGGAGCCCTTGATGAGGTTACTGCCGAGGACACTCAAGGCGGATACGCCGTTGGGCTGCTGGTTGAAGGGTTGGCCTTCCATGACCTTATCCGGAAGGAGCTTTTCGATCTTGGCCTCGGGGAGGACTGGCGCTTTTTCTTTTTCTGTTACGCAGGAACTCAGGAAGACAGTGGTTGCAAGAGCTACGACGCTCAAATATTTCATGACTTATTCAGGTTAAGCGAAAGACGGCATACCTGCCATCGTCGAAGATAGTTTCCGTGTCAGGGACCTTGACGAAGGGCTTGACGAGACCGCTATCGAGGAAGGTGCCGCCGTAGATGGTGCCGCCGAGTTTGGCGCGTGCACGGTCGACGATGATGTACTGGAAGCCGGTGGATTTGAGGCGGGCGATCATGGCAGCGGGGTCGGTGATTTTGGGGCCCGTGTGGACGTTGCCAAGCCAGGTGTAGGTGTAGCCGCCGAACCAGTCGCCGTAGGATTTGCCGGGTGAGTAGGCGCGGATGTCGTCGCAGAACCAGGTGTAGACCATGTCGTTTTTCTTGATGACATTTGAGGCGGCCTGGGTGGCGCGGTAGTAGGGGAGGACGGCTTTGAGGACGGATTGTGTGGCGGGCCAGGTGACGGGTGGTGGGACGCCGTAGCGGATGATGTTGCTGCTGAGCAGGGTGGTGGAGAGCAGGAGCGGGAGCAGCATTAGAGGAACTACGATGTTGCGCCAGTTGAGGCGGGCGAGTGCGCTGAGTAAGAGCAGTGCCCAGATGGGGAGGAGGCAGGCCTCGTAACGCATGACCTGGCCGGAGCGGAACCAGATGACCGTAAAGAGGAGGCTGCCAAGGATGGCGACCCAGGTGGCGGAATCGATTTTGGTGCGGCGGATTGCTAGTGCCAGTGCGCCGATGGTGAGGAGGATGAGGCAGGAGGGGCCGAAGCGGAAGAGGTCGGCGTAGCGATCGGGCGGGACAGTGATCATGTGCCAGGGGGTGGCGAGGAAGGCGAGGAGATCGCGGCCGACGCCGTAGCCCGAGTTGACCTGAAAGAGGGCTTTGACGTCTGGGGAATCGCTGAGGAAGGGGTAGAAGGGGCTGCCTGTGAATCGCCATCCCCGGAACCACCAGGCTATGCCGACGGCGGAGACGGTGGCGCCGAGGATGATTGCGCGTTTGATTCGACGATGGATTACGAGGTCTGCCGCGATGAAGCAGGCTACGACGAGGAGGCCCTGAAGTTTGCTTGCGCCGGCGCAGCCGAGGAGGAGGCCGGCGGCGATGAGGGTGTTGTTGGTGCGGGCTTTCAAGAGGAGGCAGAGGCCGGCCGTGAGCCAGGAGGTGAGGGCGAGATCGGCGTATTCCTGTCTTGCGATGTAGCCGAAGATGGGGGAGCCGAAGACGAGAGAGGCGGCGGCGAGGAGGCCGAGTGGGATGCGGTATCGGCGGGCCATCCAGGCGAAGAGGCCGAGGAGGATCGCAAGGTATTCAAGGTTGACGAGCTTGACGATGTTTGCGTCGCCGGTGAGCCACCACTGGCGCATGTAGAGCATCACAGGCATGTGGGGCTGGGCGTTGAAACGGATTCCTTCGTGATAGGGGATCTTTTGTTGCTCCATGTAGTGACGCGCAGAGGCCATGTGGTACATCGTGCTGTCGTATTCGAGGATGGGGAGCATAAGGTCTGGGATCACTATGATCAGGACGGGGAGGGCCCAGAGGTAAGACCAGCGCAGGCGTGGCCATTTGATTTCTCGCCAAGTGAGAGCGAGGCCGAGGACGGCTTCGAGAATGGTGAAGGCGAGAAGGCCTTTGAAGGTGAGACGGCCGAAGGAGCCGAAGAGGAAAAGGCCGAGTGCGGCAGCGCCGGTGCCTAGTGCCAGGGCTGAAGCGTGTTTGAGGCCCTTGGAGAGATTTAGTTTTAGTAGGCGGAGGATTGCGAGGCCGAAGAGGTAGTCAGCCAAGGCGATTGGGAGGGTGGTGAGGATTGCCTGCAGGGCGTAACGAGCAAAGAGCACAGGGTTGAAGGATGGCTCGGCGAGTTGAGTGAGGAGAGTTTGAAAATTGGCGAACCACCAGTCGGGGAACCAGCTCCAGGGGGCAGGATTCACGCGGCCGAACTCGTGCCTTGTGCGATTTTGGATGCGGGTTCGGTGGCTGGTTGCTCCATGGGAGTGAAGCGATATTTGACGAGGGTCCACATGGCGTGGAAGCCGTCCTGCCAGCGGATTTTTTTGCCTTCGAGGATGCCGCGGGCGTTGTACTTGATAGGGACTTCGTGGATGGTGTGGCCAAGGCGGCGGACCTTGGCGGTGACCTCGGGGCAGAATTCAAAACGGAGGCAGCGGAGACGCATGGCACGCAGGACGTCGATGCGGAAGGCTTTGTAGGCGGTGGCTTCGTCGGTGATCGAACACGCGTAAAGGATGTTGGTGGTGGTGGTGAGGATCTTGTTGGCTAGCCAGTTGGCGAATTTCATGCCTTCGAGGTTGCCCATGAAGCGGCTGCCGTAGACGACGGTGGCGTGGCCGTCGACGATGGGCTGGAGGACTTTGAGGTAGTCGTTGGGATCGTATTCGAGGTCGCCGTCCTGGATGAGGACGATGTCGCCGGTGGCTTTGCGGATGCCGATGCGGATGGCTGCGCCTTTGCCGAAGTTTTCGAGGGAGTGGTGGATGGCGACGAGGCCGTGGTAGCGGTCTAGGATCTCTGAGGTGCCGTCGGTTGAGCCGTCGTCGACGATGATAATTTCTTTTTCGCAGCCGGCGGGAAGAGCAGCTTTCATCACACGGTCGAGGACCATGGGGATCACGTTTACTTCGTTGTAGACGGGGATGATGATGGAGATCTTCACGATTGTCCTAGGTTGATCCTATCGCTTTTCGAGGACGGCAAAAACGCTTTGGCCGAAGGGCGGGGTGACCCAGCCTTCGAGCTTTTCGAGAATGGGAACAATGCGTTTGTCGAAGAGTTCGATTTGGGCTTCGCTTTGTTCTGTGCGGTGGAAGATTTTGGCGTTGGCCCACCAGCCGAAGAAGCCGACGGTGTTCATGTATCGGAGTTCTGTGGCGTGGAAGCCGGCTTCGTTTGCGGTTTTAGCGAAGCTAGCGCAAGTGTAGCGGCGGTAGTGGCCGAGGAATTTGTCGATGGGGCCATAGAGGGCCATGAAAGCCGGGACGACGAGGACGGCTTTGCCGCCTTTAGGGAGGATCGAGGCGAAGGCTTTGAGAGTGCCGAGGTCGTCTTCGATGTGTTCGAGGACGTTGAGACAAACGACGCTGTCGGGGGATTCGTTTTTGAGGTCGCGAAATTTGGGATCCATGGCGTCGAGGACCATGGAGCGGATGTTCTGCTGGTGGTTGAAGCGAGCCTGGTGCTGGGCGACGCAGTTGGCATCGATGTCGACACCGATGATGTGCTGACGGTCGGCGATCATGCGGGTGAAGTTGCCGATACCGCAGCCGACTTCTACGATGCGCTGGCCGAGTGGGGCCATGGCGAGACGGGCCTGCCACTCGAAATAATTGACAGCCCGCGACATGCGTTGCTGGTCGCGGACGGTGTAATCGCTGGTTGTTGAGACTTCGCTTGGGATCAAACTTCTATTCTAAGCCAGCGAAGGGACGGTTACACTGGTTGTTTACCTACACATGAGCAGCCTACTGGACCGCCTCAAGCAAGGCATCCAAAAAACGCGTAGCGGCCTGGTTGGATCTCTTGACAATCTGATACATGGCCGCAAAGAAATTGATCCCGATTTGCTCGAAGAACTCGAGTATTCGTTGATCGGTTCGGATATTGGTGTGCGCACAACGACCGAGATTTTGGACAGCATCCGGCAACGCGTGGAGCGTCAGCAATTGTCGGATGCTGGGGAGTTGCGGGCGATGATTCGCCAGCAGTTGCTCGATATTTTGGAAGCCAATGAGAAGCCGATGAAATGGGCGGGGACGCCGCCGACGGTGGTGATGATCGTTGGGGTGAACGGCGTGGGGAAGACTACGACGATCGGGAAGCTGGCGAACCGGTTTAAGGGTGATGGGCAGAGTGTGCTGATTTGTGCGGCCGATACGTTTCGAGCGGCGGCGATTGAGCAGCTTGAGGTTTGGGCCAAGCGTAGCGATGTGGATATGATCCGGT